>RZYD01000542.1 GCA_009930445.1 Bacteroidia bacterium
AGGTTCCTGGGAGGCAAATCCATCTTTCCATGTAGTCATATTATCATCACCATAAGCCATAATAGCTACGGGTGCCACCCCACTATACACGGTATAGCCACCACACGCTTCCTGTCCATCGTCATCCAGATAAAAAACCCCGATATAATCACCGGGCTGTATCATTTGGCCGTTGATCAAGGTCGCTACAGGTACACTAATCACATGACTGTTTAGTGTAGTTTGATACCCCCATCCGGGAGGTGTTCCCTGGCTAAAGGAAGGGTAAAAGGAAAAAACAGTAATAACAAAAACCAAAAATGTACTGATTCGACGCATAATAAATTTTTTTAGACAAATAACCATTAATGTAAATCCTCAAAAAGAGAATAGAGATCCCCGTCGGTAAAAATAAACATTTCTGTGAAAGAGAGGACAGCCTATAATCTGAATCAACAAATTAATGCAAAAGCCTAAATCCATTTAGCCGTCAAAAAAATTCTATCTTTACAGCAAAATCAACAGATATGATAAAGTTTTCACTCGTGATGCTCTTTGTAGCAGCCACAATCCAATTGGCCGGGCAGGAAAACGGGTTTAACTGTTTCACTGTAGTGGCGGGTAAAGCGGCCACTTCCGACGGTTCAGTGCTTGTTGCGCACAACGAAGACGACTACGGCCTTCAGCTCGTAAATTTCTATCGGGTGCCCCCCAAGCCAGCCGGAACCATTACCTATACCAAAAATAACGCTCCTGTATCCCGTACAGAAGATTCATGGTCCTATTTATGGCTCGAGATGCCGGGTATGGATTTTTCCGATTGCTTCTTAAATGCTAAGGGTGTACTCGTGGTTTCCAACCAGTGTACCAGCCGGGAAGATGACCCAAAGCTTAGCGAAGGGGGTATCACCTACCTGTTGCGAAGCCAGATTGCTGCTTATGCCAGGAATGCACGTCACGGCGTAAAAATTGCAACTGCACTACTCGAACGCTTTGGATATAACTCCCCAGGCCGCACCTACACTATTGCCGACAGTGAAGAGGCCTGGATTCTGGCTGTTGTAAACGGAAAACATTATGCTGCCGCCCGGGTTCCCGACGATAAAGTCGCGGTAATCCCAAACTACTATACCCTTACTTCAATAAACACAGCCGATACACTGAACTACATTATTTCGCCCGATTTAATTTCCTATGCGCAACAACGCGGCTGGTATAATCCGGAGACCGGGGCAGAATTCAATTTTCGTGAAAGCTATGGAAGCCCTGAGTCTTTGATCCATCCGGTCAATACGGGCAGAATGTGGCGGGGAGTCAGTGTATTATCCGGAGAAACATTCGACTTAACGGATGCCTTTCCTACGTTTTTTCAGCCTGAAAAGCTTATAAGCCTTCAAACGCTTATGCACCTTTTGCGCGATCATTACGAAGGAACGGAAAAAGCGACCTCAACGGCAGGATCACCCCATGCTCAGGAAGGGACCATCTGTGCTTCACACACCCAATATGGACTAGTAGCGCAGTTGAGAAGCAACCTGCCGGTAGAAATTGGTTCGGTTCTTTGGGTGGCCATGCGCCGACCCTGTACACAAGCCTTCATCCCTTGGTATGCCGGAATTACTGCCATTCCTAATGGTTTTAACAAATACGACTATTTATGGGCAGAAAAAAATCACAGCCATCCGGAAGAAGGAACATGGGACCGGATTCCGGTACATGCCGGTTTTACTTTTGCTGATTTTGCTGACTTTGTTGATGAAAACTATACTTTCAGACAAAATGAAGCCCTCAGGAAAGCCCTGAAGACCGAATCAAAATTCATCAAAAACCAAAATAAAACAGAAAAAAAATTACTGCATCTCTACAAAAA
>RZYD01000081.1 GCA_009930445.1 Bacteroidia bacterium
GCCAAAAGTCGGCTCAATTTTAATCGTCCTTCCTGCGCAATGGCAATTCCATTTGTAATCACCCGTCCGATTTCTACAGGCGAATGAAAGGATCCCCCATGAGACGCAGCAGCATAATCCCAGCGCCATTGAGCATGACGAATATCCAGTAAAATATCTTTCATTTGATCCTCTGTGGCACCGGAATCCCAGGCATATTTTGCCTCCACATGCGCACGAACAAGTAATTCTTCCAGTTTATCTCTGTTCTCAATAATTTTATCCTGACGCGAATATACATCTTCCACTAAAAGGGCAGTTTCTTCGCGATGACATACCTGACAGGAAGAAGAAATATCATTTAACGGGCTTTGCATGTGATGGTCGGTAAATTTTTGTCCGCCTTCACTTTTAAACGGCATGTGACAATCAGCACAAGCCACGCCTCTACTAGCATGCGTGCCCGTCAGATATACCTCATATCCAGGGTGTTGAGCTTTGAGCATCGGGGCTTGGGACAATTGATGTTTCCAGTCGTAAAATTCTATGCTATCATAATACAGTTCCATTTCATCAGCTGAAAACCCCTTATCCCATGGAAAAGTCAAATATTGGGCACCCTTAACCACATCCGGGCTAAAATAATATTCCACATGGCACTGAGCACACACCAGTGATCGCATTTCCTGATGGGTAACCTGAGAAACATCCTTTCCCTGGCGTTGAAAAGCTTCCATTAACGCGGGTCTGCTGATTCTCAAATTCATGGTTTCTGCGTCGTGACAATCAGCGCAACCGATATGGTTGACTATTTCATGCCCTTTTGTTTCCCAGGTCCCGGAATAAAAGGCAGCTACCCCCTGCGTAAAATCGCCTGTTTCTTCAATAAGCTGATTCATTAACCTTGGCACATCCGGGCTTTTGCAAGTCCAACATGTATTGGGCATTGGGCTAACTTGTTCTTCAATCGGGGCGCCAGTGCGCAAAATATTACGAATATCGTCAATAGCATAATAATGGCCGCGTCCCTGATTGTATTCTTTAGAGAAGCTGTATCCTGCCCACAACACGACCATTCGGGGATCCACCTCCAGCATATCAATCATAGCAGAACCATTGTATTTGCTTTTAAAATCGGCGTTGGCAGTTTGTAAATAGGATTGGTACTGACGAGGAAAATTTTTTCCCCACACACTGTTTCGGGGTTCAAACTGTCCATGTTCGACTTCAGGAGTATAGGCAAAAACAGCTTCGGCACGGCGTTCAACCACTTCTGACGCCAGAAGGCCAAGAAAAAAAACCATCACGATAGTTAGAAGAAAAAGGGTCCATCCTTTCCAGGGTTTTTCTTTAATTTGTTGACTAATTGGTTTCATATCCGATCGATTAATGTTTTTCAAAAATTGATTTCAGCCATTCTGGCACTGGAGTTTCGGGTAAAGGCACCCGTGCGTCAGGAACACTGGACAGGCTATTTACCCTTCCATGAGGAACTTCGCGATGACATTCCCAACACTCCCGTTCGGTTCTGTGCACATCAAACACCATAGTTTTGGTTAAAAGTTTATGATCTTTAAGTAACTCTTGATGACACCGGATACAATTATTCCGTACCGCCTTTTTACCGGCTTCTTTAATAAAAATAACCTGCGGTTCAGCCCGAAGCGTAAAGATTGTCGCGTGGCGCAAACCATCCATAGCCTTAAAATAATACTTATTTACAACATTATTATGGGGCACATGACAGTCGTTGCAATGCGCACGTTCGCGATGAGAGCTGTGAAACCAAGTAGCGTATTGAGGTGTCATGATATGACAATTCACGCAAGTTTCAGGATTATCGGACAAATAGGAAGGAGCGCGTGAAATATAAAAAAGGAAACAGCCCAATCCAACAAAAATCCCCAGCAAAAGAATTACCGGTAAGAGCCATTTTACAGGTGGTAAAAATTTTTTAATTAACTGCATAGCACATATTCTAAATAGGAATAAGGTGTTCAAAAATCCGAAACAGAATGATAAACAATCATTATCAAAGAAATAATCTGATTTTTTACTAAATAAAATAAGAGCATTGGCTATTAAGTCTTCAAGATGAATTTCTAGCGAAAAATAAAAAAAAATAACAACATTTTCACACGTTCATAGTAATTTAGCACAATTCTAAATTGTCATGAGAATTATATATAAATAAATGGGAAACACAAAAAATAATCATAATTCATAAGAGATGGATTTTTTAACCTTAGTAAATCAGCGTCAAAGTGACAGGTCATATTTACCAAAAGCAATTGAAAATGAAAAGCTTGATAAAATTTTGGAATGTGGGTGCCTTGCACCCTCGGCCTGCAATGCACAACCCTGGAAATTTATTGTGGTGGAATCCCCCCCCATCCGGGAAAAAGTGGCCGAAGCTGCAAAAGGGCTGGGCATGAATAAATGGGCAGGACAAGCTCCTGTAATCATTGTCGTCGTAGAAGAGCGCCCAAATTTGAGTAGTTTGGCAGGGGGTTTTGTGAAAAATAAACATTTTCCTTTCATTGACATTGGAATTGCAGTAGGGAATATATGCCTTGCGGCCACCGAAGAAGGACTGGGTTCATGTATTATGGGATGGTTTGACGAGAAAAAGATCAAAAAGACGTTAGGAATACCTGCCGGGAAGCGGGTTCCGTTACTAATATCCATTGGGTATCCTGCCGGAACAAAACGAAAAAAAATCCGAAAAGACACATCAAACACAATTAGTTATAATACATATAAATAGGCAAAAAAAGTCCCCGGGGGCCCGGGGCACAAAACCTAACCAACTAACCAAAATATAGAGAAGATAATTTAAGGAAGGACAATTTAATGTTTAAATATTAGCAATAATCATACCAAACTACATACGCCCTTTTTTTCGATCACCACGAAAATCGTTACGGCAATCCTTCTGACGATTCATTGGCATTTTGTTACATCGTTGCATCAAAATTAGTTTTTTATACTGATCTTCAGTGAGCACTTTTTGCAACTGTGCTTCATGCGCAGCGCGAAGTTTTTTCATCTCATCAAACTTTTTTTCCCGCAGACCTTGCATTTCCTGATGCACATTATCTATTTGGGTAGCGTGGTCGAGATTAATTTTTTCAACTTCCTTCATCTGGTCTTTCGAAAGATCAAGTTCAGCGTACATATGTTTCGTCATTTGCTGTGCCTTTTCTTCGGGATCCATTTGATATTTTCCCTGAGCAAAGGCAATAAAAGGTACAATAAGAATAAGAACTGCAATAAAACTTTTAACTAACGTTTTCATTTTTCCTCCGTTTTAAAATTTAACATGAAACTATTTACATATCAAATCTTAGACCTTCGCAAGCCCGGTTTAATTCCGGAGGTACATAAATAAAACTCCAAAAACCAAATATTATTGTGTTAAAAAAGGTTAAAATCAATGTTGTAGCCTCACCTGGACTCGAACCAGAATCTGAAGTTTAGGAAACTTCCGTTCTATCCCTTGAACTATGAGGCCCTAATGGTAATACATACAAAATCAACGCATTAAAACACGGGCCAATCCAATATTTCTTTTTTAAATCACCACAAAAGTAATAATTAATTCCTGCAATCCAAAAGATTACGAGCAATCCATTATGCCATGTTTCAAAACGAAAAAGAAAGCAGAATACAATGAAAAACCACATCACAGACTAATCTAAAAAAATGCGCAGTATATTTGTTGCTTCGTATTAAGAATATGGAAAACCCGATCAGGAACATAGGTCTTTTAGCACATGTAGATGCAGGTAAAACAACACTAACAGAGAATTTATTGTTTTGCGCAGGCGCATTACGGCGGCGAGGCGATGTAGATGCAGGAACGACTACAACGGATGCCATGGATCTGGAAAAGGCACGTGGAATTTCCATCCGTGCGGCTTCCGTATCCTTTCGATGGAAGGGATCCCTTATTAATCTTATGGATACACCAGGCCATCCGGATTTTATTTCCGAAGTCGAACGATCTCTTTCCGTTATTGATGGAGCTATTCTGGTCGTTTCCGCAGTGGAGGGAATACAATCGCAGACATATATTCTCTGGCAGGCGCTGAACAGGATCTCAATTCCAACACTAATTGTTATAAATAAAACCGACCGACCCGGAGCAGATTCACAGCGGGTAGTCCAACAACTGGAAAAAGAACTAAGAATAAAACCCGTCATTACTCATGCAACACAGGGCGAAGGGTCTCCTACAGCCAAAACATACAACATCTGGCTCGAGAAAACAGAATCAAATGCGGCTTTTCGGATAAAGACAGAAGAGTCTCTAGCTTCAAATCACGACAAATTTCTGGAATTATATTTAAATGGGTACTCTTTTTCCTGGCAAGAAATTAAAAGTCAAATCAAGCAACAAACCATGAAATGTGAAGTAGTTCCTATTCTGAGCACCATTGCAAAAAAATACGAAGGAACAGAGGATCTACTGACAGCTATCACGGACTATTTTGCTCCTGCTATGCCAACTTTATCAAACGATAAGGTAGCCGGAATCGTTTTCAAAGTAGAGCACGACCCGGTAAACGGCCGATTGGCACATGTGAGGCTTTTCAATGGGAAAATCAATACCAAGGAGATTATCTTTAATTTTACACAGAAAAAAGATATTAAAATAGCTTCCATAAAGAAAAAATTTACAAACCGACAGGAAGATTACGGGGCACTTGGATGTGGCGACATAGGAATTCTGGGAGGCATCCCTTGGATAAGACCGGGAGATATTTTGGGTGATCCGAAAGGCATACGACATCACAGTTCGCTCCTGACACCAGTATTAGCCCTTCAGATACATCCCGAAAACGATGCAGATTATGGTAAACTGGGCATGGCATTGGAAATTTTGGATGCAGAGGATCCTCATCTGAATTATAGCTGGTTTAAGGAAGAAAAGAAAATGCAACTAACCCTAACAGGCCCCATACGGATACAAATTATTTGTTCAGAATTACTTACAAGGTTCGGACTAAAAGTATTACTGGATGAGCCCACCGTTATTTATAAGGAAAGTCCGGAATCACAGGCTACGGGGTATGTAGAATATACAATGCCAAAGCCATGCTGGGCTGTCTTGGCATTCAGAATCGAACCCGGAGAGCCAGGGAGCGGAATTACCTACCGATCAGAAATAGGAGTAAATAAAATTCAAAAGAAATACCAAAATGAAATAGAAAAAACAGTTCCGAAAGCGCTGGAGCAAGGATTAAAAGGATGGGAAGTTACCGATATCGTCATCACGCTGATTGATGGAGAAGATCATCCCATGCATTCTCGTCCTGGTGATTTCATTCTTGCTACGCCTATGGGGATCATGAACGCACTCAAAAAATCAGGAACACGGTTACTCGAACCTGTCTATAGGTTTCACATCATTGCGCCTGAGTCGTATCTGGGAAAAATTGCAGGAGATATACATCTTATGCGTGGAACATTTGAAACGCCTGTTTTTGAAGATACGCTCGTAAAAATTTCCGGAACGCTTCCGGTAGCAACGAGTCTGGATTATGGAATAAAATTAAGTACTGCAACACAAGGCAAGGGAATTATCCGGTATACCTTTGCAGGTTATCAGGACTGTCCTCCCGGTGTGGGGAAAACACGACCATTCCGCGGAATAAATCCATTAGATAATAGCAAGTGGATATTACATCACAGAGGTGCCTACAAAGCAGATGAACGAAAATTCTAACTACTTAATCGCACTACCATTATCAAAATCCTCTATTGGGCTCACGAAACACAGTTTACCAGCACTATTTTCTGCCATTAAAATCATTCCAGACGACACAATACCTTTTATTTCACGCGGGGCAAGATTAATTAAAACAGAAACCTTACGTCCTACTATTTCCTCTGGAGAATAATACGCCGCAATCCCCGAAACAATAATACGCTGGTCAATCCCCGTATCAACCAAAAGCTTCAATAATTTTTTTGTTTTAGGGACCTTCTCGGCTGCAATAATCGTGGCCGTTCGAAGATCCAAACGGGAAAAATCGTCATAAGAGATATCCGTTCGTTGCGGAATAATGTGACCAGCTGGGGAAGCATTCTTCAATTTTGTTTGAAGAAGCTTATCAACCTGATATTCAATGGCAGTATCTTCAATTTTCTCGAACAGCAATTCCGGTGTATTGACAGGATTTCCGAAAGGCAGAATTCCTGGATTTTCCGCATCACACCAATTGAAAGTATTAATATTAAGAAAGCCACGTAACTTTGCTGCTGAAAAAGGCAAAAAAGGCTCAGATACAATGGAAAGCACGGCACAAATCCTTAGCGAAATATGCAAAACAGTTTTTACACGCTCCGGATCAGTTTTCCATATTTTCCAGGGTTCCTGATCCGTTAGATATTTATTCCCAAGTCTAGCGATATTCATCATTTCATTCAACGCCTCCCGGAACCGAAAACTTTCCAGACTTGATGCCACTTTTTGAGGCAAATAAACAAGATCGTTCAACACCGCCTGATCAGAATCCGTTAAAGAATTGGGTTCTGGAACAACTCCACCAAAATACTTATGTGTCAGCACCAGTGTTCGATTCACGAAATTCCCGAAAACGGCTAATAATTCATTGTTATTTCTGGCTTGAAAATCGCGCCATGTAAAATCATTATCCTTGGTTTCCGGTGCATTAGCCGTAAGAACATACCGCAGAACATCCTGTTTTCCGGGAAAATCAGCCAGGTATTCATGAAGCCAAACCGCCCAGTTTCTGGAAGTCGAAATTTTATCACCTTCAAGATTTAAAAATTCATTGGCAGGTACATTATCCGGAAAAATGTACGATCCTTCCGCTTTTAACATGGAAGGAAAAATAATGCAATGGAAGACAATATTGTCTTTACCAATAAAATGAATCATCCTTGTTTCCGGGTCTTTCCAATATTTTTCCCAGTCTGCAGTGAATTCTCGGGTTGCGGAAATATAGCCGATAGGGGCATCAAACCATACATAGAGAACCTTCCCTTCCGCATCTTCGAGAGGAACCTTAACCCCCCAATCCAGGTCTCTGGTTACTGCACGGGGCTGAAGGCCTGCATCAATCCATGATTTACATTGACCATAAACATTTGGCTTCCATTCTTTATGTTCTTCAATAATCCATTCCCTCAGCCATGTTTCATACTGATCTAATGGCAAATACCAATGTTTGGTTTCGCGAAGAATCGGAATATTCCCACTAATCGTCGATTTGGGATTTATTAAATCCGTTGCATTGAGTGATGTTCCACAATTCTCACACTGATCACCATACGCCTTTTCATTCCCGCAATGGGGACAAGTTCCAGTAATATATCTATCGGCAAGAAACTGTTGTTTTTCTTCATCATAATACTGTTCTGTAATTTTCTCAATAAATTTTCCTGACAGAAATAATTTTTTAAAAAACTCACTTGCGGTTTTATGATGCAGAGAGGAAGAGGTACGGGAATAAATATCAAAAGAAATCCCAAATTCTTTAAATGAAGATTTAATTATCGCATGGTATTTATCAACAATATCCTGTGGGGAAACGCCTTCTTTAGTGGCACGGATAGTGATTGGAACACCATGTTCATCGGAGCCGCCAATGAAAATCACATCCTTCCCTTTCATCCGCAAATAACGCACATAAATATCCGCAGGGACATAAACACCGGCAAGATGACCAATATGAACTGGCCCATTGGCATAGGGCAAGGCAGAAGTAACCAAAACTCGCCGGAAAGATTTCGATGTGTTTTTCATACATTAGTTTATTATCAAAATTACTTAACTTCGGCAAAAATAGGGAAGAATACCCGATTTTCAGTTCAATTTCAGAAATTTGCTGCATCTAAATGACAAAAATGAAAAGACCAAAGCCCTTAAAAGCAGGTGATACGATAAGGATTATTGCCCCGGCAGGGAAAATTGAAATGGGAATGCTTAACCAGGCTATCAGGCTTTTCAATGCTTGGGGGTTGGAAGTGGAGACAGGAAAGCACCTATTCAAGTCCTATAAAATGTTCAGTGCAACCGATGAAGAGCGTTTGGAAGACCTGCAGGATGCGTTGAATGACAAAAAAATAAAAGCCATAATTTGTGCACGTGGTGGATATGGAACAAACCGGATAATAGACAATGCTGACTTCTCGGAATTTACACAACACCCTAAATGGATTGTCGGCTATAGTGATATCACGATTTTGTTGATTCATGTTCAAAAGCATTGCGGGATCATAGCAGTACATGGAATAATGCCAAAAAATATCACCGGACAGGAGCCTGATTCGTCCGTTACTTCATTAAAAGAGGTTCTATTTGGCGGAAATCCGGTTTATACAATTAAAAACAATCCGTTAAACCGCATGGGTGCAGCACGGGGAGAGCTCACCGGAGGGAATCTATCCATACTTTGCAGCTTAACCGGCACAGCCGACGAGCCAGAGTATACCGGAAAAATATTATTTCTGGAAGAAGTAGGTGAATACCATTACCATGTTGACAGAATGCTGACCTCGCTTTATCGGTCGGGTAAACTGGAACAAATAAAAGGAATAATTATCGGAGATTTCACTGAAATAAAAGATTCTGACCCCGGAATCGGACAACCGATATACGAAACCATTGCCTCATATGTTGCAGATTATAACTACCCGATAGTTTTTGGCTTTCCGGCTGGGCATAGCGGGGATAACCGTGCGCTTATCATCGGAAGCGAAGTAGAAATTAAAGTTATGCCCGAATTTGCGGAAATAGCCTTTTTGTCGGAAACAGAAGAAGTAAAACAAAAATTTTCACTTCGCCAGTTCTTATTGACCATAATAATTACTGGGTTATTCTTTGCGCTGATCTGGATAATGGTTCATCTGTTTTTTGAAAAAATAATGAAATAATGAAGGGTTACTATTTAAGCCGCTTTGTATTAATGAATTAATTAGGTTGGGAAAATTACGGGTTACC
>RZYD01000543.1 GCA_009930445.1 Bacteroidia bacterium
AAACTCTTCTGCCTCCTGCGGCGCAAAACCAAAGCCATCGGCACCGATAACCGCACCGCTGTGTATCGTTACGGAATCGCCAATAAGGGTGTGCGGGTAGATGTGTACCCCGGAGTAAATCAGACAGTTGCGGCCAATAGTCACACTTTCGCCTAGGGTTGAATTTGGGAAAATTTGGGTATTGTCGCCGATTTGTGTGTAGTTGCCGATCACGGTGTGTTCACCGATATAAAGGTTAGTCCCCAGAGTGACTTGCCGGCCGATGCTGGCCGTTGTTGCAATGCCTGTCGGATGTGTGCGGGTATTGGTGTAGAGTTCGAGTAATTGAGCAAACGCGATATAGGGATCCTTTACACGTATGAGCGTCGCTTTTACTGGCTCTTCCGGAATCAGGCCTTCGGGAATCAGAATAACTGACGCACCGGAACTGTAGATGTATTGTGTATATTTTGGGTTTGCCAGGAAACTGAGCGTGCCGGGTTTTCCTTCTTCGATTTTTGAAAACGAAGAAACTTTTGCGGTCGGATCCCCCTCGATGGTTCCGTTTAGGATTTTTGCTATCTCTTCTGCTGCGTATCGCATTAGCTCACTAAGGTTTAATTAACAAAACGATTGCAAATGTATTATATTTTATGGAAACGGAATCAAAATGCACGAGCATTAGGTAGTGTAATCGATTTTGGGAAGCAGAGGAAGTGCTTTAAACTGCTGGTTGAGAGAAGTTCTGCTTTCAATTGCAGTGAAAGTGACGTAATCTCTTCGATTTCGCCCGTTTTTTTTAAAATTCTTATTTGTGGACTTTTGGGATTATAGGCACTATTGAAGACTTCTGATGAGGTAATCAGGTAGTTGGATTCTTCCGGCGTAATGGCCATCTCATTGCATACCTGGTTTCTGATTTCTTCGATTCGTTCCTGAGAAAAATTTTCAGCCTGCATTACAATCCTAAACAGTCTGCGGTTAGTGAGTGAACTACTTAAGAAGCTGAGTACCTTGTCGGGATGATTCTGCCATAATTTTATGGAACTGAACACATCGAAGTCGTCCATTTCCATGAAACGATGCATAATCTGCGGATTATTTTGAAAGTCGGACAACACATATTCGTTTTTCAGGAAGTTAAGCAGCAGTGGGCTTCCCGGCAATGCAACCCCATTTCGGATGAGATGGCGCGCCCGGCGTATTGTGTTGGCCAGCATGGTTTCTGCCGCCAAAACGGTTTTGTGCAGGTACACCTGCCAGTACATCAGTCGGCGGGCTACGATAAACTTTTCAATGCTGTAAACGCCTTTCTCTTCCACAACAATATTCTCATCTACAATATTCAGCATCTTCAGGATACGTTCAACGCTAATAATTCCCTCCGATACCCCGGTATAGAAACTGTCGCGCCGCAGGTAATCCAGCCGGTCGAGGTCGAGTTGGCCAGACACCAGCTGGCTTAACCATGGCCTGGAACCTGCGTTCTGATAGATATCGATCGCAAGGCTCAGCTGGCCGTTGAAGATAGTGTTTAATGCTTTCATTCCCAGTAGTGATAGAACCTCATGGTTTACGTGCGGAAGCAGAATACCTTCGAGATTATGTGAGTAGGGGCCGTGCCCCAGATCGTGTAGCAACATGGCAATGCAAAGCCCCGTGAGCTCCCCGGAGGTGATCCTATGCCCTTTTTGACGCAGGCTCTGTATCGCCTCCACGGCAAGATGCATGGCTCCGATGCTGTGATGAAACCGCGTGTGAAGCGCCCCGGGATAGATTAAATGCGATAATCCCATCTGTTTTATCCGCCGCAGCCGCTGAAACCACGGATGCTCAATCAAATCAAAAACAATATCGTCA
>RZYD01000544.1 GCA_009930445.1 Bacteroidia bacterium
AGGATTGGCAAGACAGTTGACAGGCGTTTGCTTTACCGGATGGGTAAAAGCAACTTCCCTGGCATGAAGATGAATTGAACCCTTCGGGTTGGAACGGGGGTATCCGTATTTCAGATCGCCTTTGATAGGACAACCAATTTCGCTCAATTGTACTCTGATTTGATGATGCCGCCCGGTTAAAAGTTCAACTTCCAATAAAAAATAATTTTCCGACTGACCTATTACCCGGTAACGCAATTCTGCTTTCAGATATCCCGATTCTGCCTGTGTGCGCGCGTAGGATTTATTCTGTTTTTCATTTTTCTTCAGATAATGAACCAGATGTCCGGAGGCCTCTGGCGGACAATTTTTTACAACTGCCCAATATTTCTTTTTTATAGCATGATCGCGTAACATCTCGTTGAGCCGGGAAAGTGCTTTCCCCGTTTTGGCAAAAATTACCACTCCACTGACCGGCCGGTCGAGCCGATGCACCACCCCTATAAAAACATTTCCGGGTTTTTGGTATTTTTCTTTCAGATAGAATTTCAAGGTTTCCGACAAAGGTTGGTCGCCGGTTTTATCTCCCTGAACAATCTCTGAGGGAAGTTTATTGACAATTAAAAGATGATTATCCTCATATAACACCCGATGGTTGTCGAACAATTCCATAATTTAATACTGTTCCCGTTCATTGGGGAAGTTACTGGATTTAACATCATCGATATAGGCGCGCACCGAACCCATAATTTCCTCTTTCAGGTTATGATAACGACGAAGGAACCTGGGACTAAAATCCTGAGTAATACCGAGCATATCATGAAGTACCAATACCTGGCCATCAACATTTTGGCCGGCTCCAATTCCAATAACAGGAATTTTTACAGATTCGGCGACCTTCCTTCCCAGGCTGGCAGGAATTTTCTCCAGCACAATTGCGAAACAGCCCCTTTCTTCGAGCACAAGCGTATCTTCGATCAGGCGGTTGGCTTCATCCGCTTCGGTAGCGCGTACCACGTAGGTGCCAAATTTGTGTATCGACTGCGGGGTAAGGCCCAGGTGGCCCATAACCGGGATTCCGGCAGAAAGAATCCGGTCGATACTTTCGACTATTTCACGCCCTCCCTCCATTTTAACTGCATCCACCTCCGACTCTTTCATGATCCGGATGGCGGAATTCAGCGCCTCCTTTGAGTTACCCTGATACGTACCAAAGGGCAAATCAACCACAATCAAAGCCCGTTTAACAGCCCGTGCAACAGAGGCTCCATGATAAATCATCTGATCAAGCGTTATTGGCAGTGTCGTCGTATGACCCGCCATCACATTGGAAGCAGAATCCCCAACCAGTATCACATCTATTCCCCCCTGATCAAGAATTTTAGCCATACTGTAATCGTAGGCAGTTAACATACTGATTTTCTCTCCCTTCAGCTTCATTTCCTGAAGCACATGGGTAGTAACTTTGGGTATGTGTGCAAATGAAGTGCTCATTATCCTGTGCTTTGATCCCGCAAAATTTGAGTTATTTCATCAAATTAACAACAATTATTTCGGATTTATTGTATTTTTGCGCTTATGAGAAAAATTACTGCCGTTCTATTCAGCATAATCGTTACTCTCCTTTTCCTTTCCTGCGATAATGAAGTAACGACCATCTCCGACTGGGAGGATATTACCGTTGTTTATGGTTTATTAAATCAAAACGATTCCATCACCTACCTGAAAATCACCAAAGCCTTCCTCGGCGAAGGCAATGCATTGATCTTCGCACAAGAGCCCGATTCATCACAGTATGACGTGAAACTCGACGTAAAAATTGAAGAGTACAACAACGGAAAATATGTCCGCGAA
The DNA here is from genome assembly GCA_009930445.1 of Bacteroidia bacterium. Taxonomy (GTDB): domain Bacteria; phylum Bacteroidota; class Bacteroidia; order Bacteroidales; family BM520; genus BM520. Next base: position 1,834 of record RZYD01000544.1, read on the forward strand.
TTT
>RZYD01000545.1 GCA_009930445.1 Bacteroidia bacterium
ATACCATTCCTTACTATATCCAGGAAAAGATACATCCGGAGTAACATATTTATAATTTTCAGGGACTTCTTTTCTGTACTTTACATTTCCGTCCATATAGCGTAAAAACAATTCCTTATAAAGAGTTTTCCAGGTATCAAAAGTAAACTGAGCCACATCATTGCTATAGTCCGTCAAAAATTCAATTCCCATTTCCTGATTAGCCTTATAAAGCGCGTTTGCTGCTTTATCGATCGTTTCTGTATTTTCAATAAACTGGTGTTCTAGTTCCTTTTGCACCACAAGAATATCAGGGGTAATGGTATTGTAACGGGTATAGGCAAAATTCGAGACCTGGTTAAAGATCCAGAATGCAGCTTCATCACTCCATTCCATAATGGCACCGTTACCGGTTTCGTATACATAGGGCGAAGCGGTTATTCCACAGTACATAGGAGTGAAAACAGTAGTTGCAGCATCATCAACGCCGAACCAAAAAATACCCCCAATGGGATCAGGAAGCCAGTTACGACTTTGGGTCACAAAAACAAACCCCGATTGCTGCGTAGCAACAGCACGTTCGTTACAATAGGTTTCACCTTCCACTTCCCAGGTAAGAGGCCTCCAGCGGTAAGGCAATCCATAAGGAGCTGCACCCAGGTCTTTTGTCATATCCAGTTTTGTTCCTTCAAAATGGTCGCGCATAAAATCCATCATTTCTTCTAGGGTAATTTTATGATCGGGTTCGATCCACAAAGGCATACGATCTTTCAATTTGTGGCCCATGGCATAGTCTTCGTATTTTTCCATTTTTTGATTCACTTTCCGGAACATACTCCAAACCCTTCCTTCACAGAAACGGGCCGCACTAAAATCAACCGGAGCATAGGTATCACTAAAACTAAAATTTTTATCTTTCCCGTCGAACCATCCTTTTTCACGGGCAAAGTCAATTACATCAAAGGAATAAACGGTTGTAACCCCTTTGTTAAAAATATCCTCAAGATTTTTTGAGGAGATCGAACTTTTATTGTTATCGAGCGGAAAAGTAGTAATACGAGCCTGGTTGGCATGACCTGAGACCATACCATCAGGAATCATCCGGGCAACCCATACCGCACCCTTATAGCCATTTCCTTTGCCAATGACTTCAAAAATCCAAACTTCGTCGGAGTCGGCCACTGAGAAAGATTCGCCGGAGCTGGCATAGCCATATTTATCCATTAATTCCACCATAGTTTTGATGGCTTCACGGGCGGTTTTCGCCCGTTGCAGGGTGATATAAATCAACGAACCGTAATCCATGACAGCACCTTCCTGGGTAGCCAGTTCGCTACGTCCACCATAGGTCGTTTCACCGATGGCCAATTGATGTTCGTTCATATTGCCCACTACGTTATAGGTGTGCGCAACTTGTTCAATTTGACCCATAAATTTTCCGGTGTCCCACTCCCAGACATCGAGTAAAGTACCCGGAGCCCAATCGGAAGCGGGCCAATGGTACAATTCACCGTACAGTACATGGCTGTCGGCAGCATAGGATATCATTGTAGAACCATCGGCAGAAGCCCCTTTGGTAATTAAAAAATTTGTGCAGGAAAAACTGTTACTGGTTATACCCGCCACAATCAGCACTAAAATAAAAAGTCTTTTTTTCATATTTTTTTGTTTTGCAGATAATTCATTTGGAGTACAAATCTATTAATAAAAAGTTTATTACCAACTCCTAAAGCATTGAGGGAAATAGAAAAGCCCACCGGTTCGATGGGCTTTTGGAGGTGTCAAGCGGATTCGAACCGCTGTACGAGGTTTTGCAGACCTCTGCCTAACCGCTCGGCCATGACACCAT
>RZYD01000546.1 GCA_009930445.1 Bacteroidia bacterium
AAACATCAATCCAAAGATCAAAAAAACGCAGTACTTTTCATCAAACAGAAAATTGATTCGGCAAAATGGTTTATCGATGCCATTCAGCAACGCCATAATACACTTTTCACTACAATGTCGGCCATTATGGAATATCAAAAGGAGTATTTTCTTACGGGTGATGAGACCAAACTGCGCCCCATGATACTCAAAGATATCGCCGATATCGTACATCTGGACATTTCGACAATTTCGAGGGTGGCCAATTCAAAATATGTACAAACCCCTTACGGAACCTTTCTGCTGAAATCATTTTTCTCCGAGTCGATGCAAAACGACAGCGGAGAAGAGGTATCCACCCGTGAAATTAAAACCATCCTGCAGGAAAGCATCGACCAGGAGGATAAAAGCAAGCCTTATACCGACGATTATCTGGTAAAAGTACTCAAGGAAAAAGGCTATAATATTGCCCGCAGAACGGTAGCGAAATACCGTGAACAGCTGAGTATTCCAGTAGCCAGATTACGAAAGGAACTTTGATGAATGACTTTAGCCCCACAGAAATCCATTTTGCCCGTTTTTTCTCCATCCTCTTTCATCCACTGTTGGTACCGGTATTGGGTTTTAGCTGCCTTTTATTTTTCCCCGGCCATCCGGCGATTATGCTTCCCACTTCGTATAAGTGGCTACTCATTGCACTGATATTCATCAGCACGGCAGTAATTCCAGGATTGGTAATACGCATTATGAAATGGCTTCATATCGCATTTCCAAGTGAACTCGTTGGACAAAACAGAGAAGGTTTTTCCTTTATCGTCGTGCTGATCTGTTACTACTTTACATACAAGCTATTGCAACGATTGGGATTAGATGGATACATTACATCGCTGCTCATGGGTTTTACCGCCACCTTGTTTATCCTTACACTTACCCGGTTACAATGGAATATTTCGTTGCACGCCGCCGCCGCAGGCAGCCTCTTCAGTGCATTGGCCTCCTTTACCTTTGCAAATACGCTGTATGAAGGATTTCTGCTGCTTCCGCTGCTGCTGATTTGCGGTATTGTTGCCTCTTCGCGTCTGATACTACACAAAAATAGTCCTGCGCAGGTTTATGCCGGGCTTCTCACAGGAATTATGGTGAACCCTGTACTGTATTTTCTTCTTACTTAGTGGAACGGTGTAAACGATAACCCGAGTGATACCGGGTGCATTGCAGGGCCTTTATTCTGCTCATATAATCCGGTGAGGCCGTACGAAGCGGTAACATTCACCCATTTCCATCCTACACGGATAAAAGGAGTAAAACGATATTCACTAATATTCTCCAGATCCTTTATTTTTACCCGTATTACATCTTCACTTCCAAATAAATAATCTTCCCCGTTATATTTGGTATGGCTATCGATCAGAAAGCCAATTCGCATACCCAAGGAGGCCTTAAACCCTGTCGCTTTGCTGTAATACCTGAATTCCAATGGAATTTCAGCATAAGTAAGGGCAATTTTATTCCGATTATAACTAATCTCAGAAACAAGGGAATCGAGTTTTGTGAATGCGATCACACCGGTACCCGCACCACTTTGGTCCAACACTTCAGCAGGAACTGCATCGGTATACAAATTATGGCCGGTGAGGCCGATCCCTAATAATACACCAAAATTACTGTTTTCAATAGGAATTATATAACTGGCGGATAAATTATACCCCAGGTTAATCGCTTTGATTTCCACATTGTCTGGTGTATTGGTCCAAATATCTGTAAACAGATCGAAATTATTGGTGTATTTGCGCATCAGCTCTTCCGACTGGGCGAAAGTGTGGCTTGTTACGACTACAAAAAAAAG
>RZYD01000082.1 GCA_009930445.1 Bacteroidia bacterium
CCTACAACTGTTTGGGAATATGATACCAAAAAAACGGTAACTAACGTGGAGGTGTGGACAGAAGAGGGCGTCACATACTACCGCTTAGAGGGACAGCTTCTTGTAGCTGACTATGCCCGCAACCAGGACAATGATAATGGCGGCCCGGTGGCTCATTACAAGGTTGAGGATGCCTGGTATTCATGGGGTAGAGTGCCTTTTATTCCTTTCAAAAATAACCGTGTAGAACTTCCAGATATCCGATTTGTCAAAACTCTGGTTGATGGCTACGACCTGAGCCGGAGTGAAGCGGCGAACTATGTCGAGGAAGTAAAGAACCTTATTTTTATTCTAAAAGGATATGGCGGCACAGAGATAGAGGAACTTATGCGTTCCATCAATGAGGACCGTGCTATTGCGATAGATGACCCGGAGGATGGTGGGGTAGACACCATTACCCCTCAGATGGACATTACAGCCCTCAGAGAACACTATGAACAGCTTAAGCGAGACCTCAATGAGGATGGACAGGCTGTCAGCAAAGACGTGGATAAATATGGCAATGCACCATCTGGTGTAGCCCTTAAGTTTATGTATGCCGGGCTGGACTTGAAATGCAACTTGATGGAAACCGAATTCAAGATGGGGTTTGAAAATCTTTTATATTTTGTGGATATCTACCTGGACTTAACGGGGCAAGGTAATTTTGAACGTGTCGAGGTTGAATTAGTTTTTAACCGGGATATGGCGGTGAATGAAACAGAAATAATTCAAAATTGCTCAGCGTCCAAGGGAACCGTATCTGACAGAACTGTAGTGGCCCATCACCCTTATGTCTCAGATGTGGAAGAAGAACTGAAGTTGCTGAAAGAGCAGAGGGAAGCTGAAAGTCCACAGTGGGACGTGGTGCCTGATCTAAAGGACGGTGAAGAGGATGGCGAAGAGTAGCCAGAAGTATTGGGAATACAGAATTGCCGGTAATACCTGGAAAACTTATAATTCCATCGAAGAAAAAAACCGTGATTTATTAGATTTTTATATAGATGCCAGTAAGAATGTTAAAGAAGAACTCTATTCTATTGCTGAAAAATACAGCAAGGATGGGGTTCTTTCTCTTTCCGATATGCACAAGCAGAACCGTTTGACGGAACTCAACAAAAAATATGAGGACATTGCTCTGGAACTCGGCAGGCAGGTGGAAGAAATGGCCACCGTGAATATGCAGGAGGGATTTAAGGAAGTCTACGGAAACGTCTCCGCTGCCCTAGGTGATACAGATTTTTCCATGCCAAATAAAAAGCTGATGGACAAGTTGCTTGAAGAGCCCTGGCGGGGAGATTCTTTTTCTGGCAGGCTATGGAAGAATCAAAAGCGGCTGGCTTCAGGGCTTAATAACGTATTGCTTAATGGCTTGCAGCAGGGTAAGACAGCCACAGAGATAGCGGTCAATCTGCACAACTTGGTTGGAAACAGCTTCAACGACTGTCACAGGATTGTCCGGACAGAGAGTATGCACTATCTGAACGATGCCACACTGCAGAGATACAAGGATAGTGGCATCGATGAAGTACAGGTCTGGGCATCCCACGATGAAAGAACTTGCGATGTATGCGGTTCGGAGCATGAGAAGAAATACTCTATCAACAGATGCCCAGTGGTGCCATTTCATCCAAACTGCAGGTGCACGATTATTCCCGTTATTGAGGTTGAAAAATTTGATAGATAAAATAGCGTAGTATTGATGCCAGGAGGTAAACCATGAAAGTGGAATGTATCTGCGGATATCTGATGAATCCAGAGAGAATAAAGCTGCATGAACACCGGCAGCAGGATGGCTTGATAGATGTTTATTACGCCTGTCCAAAATGCAAAGCCCAGCACCATGTATGCTATCATAATGCAGAGACCAAGAATCTACAGAAGCTTATCAAAAAGGCTGAAAGAGCCGGAGATGCAGATAAGCTTATGGATTACAAGGAAAAGTTCAAAACGTCTCTGGATTCCCTTAATAATCGCTTGTAGGATATGAACGGAAATGGTAATATAGAGTTATCATTAATGTATGGAGGGAAACGTTATGAAAAAGCTAATAAGTGTACTGATTTTGGGGATGATGTGCCTTTGTCTGGTAGGGTGCAGCAGTGGAGCCAAGAAGGAAACAGAGCCAGTAACCACGGTTGCCGAGATAGAGACGGAAACAGAGACCGAAACAGAATCTGAAACCGATGAGGGTATCAAAGAGATTGGAGTCGGAGAGCCAGTCACAGTAGAAACAGAATGGGGGAGCTATATACTTGCAATAACTGGTGTTAGTGAAACGGACTGGTGGGAAAGGGCTAACAAAAACACAGATAAAACTGTTATTTTGGTAGAATACTCGGTAGAAAATATTGATTTTTCTAATGAATATACCTCAGGTGTAGTTATAAGCACGGAAGCCTTTAAGATTTCTGATGATGAAAACTATCTTTTAAAGGATTTTTCGTCAGGATATGATGATAGAGTAAATTTCTTTGAAACAGTTGACCCTGGGTATAAGTCTGAATCTGCTCTCCCGTACATACTGGATAGGGATACAGAATACATTGACGTTGTTATTACAAGGTCGTCTGGAGATATAGCGAAGGTGCGAGTAAACATCGAATAGAGATTTAAACCGCTTACAATTATGTAGGCAGTTTTTTAATACCATAAATCTGATAGAAAGGATTGGTGGTCCTACATATCTCCCAGCTATGGGTTAAATAGCACACAGGCACTTGGGTTATTCCAGGTGCCTTTTCTCTACTCTTTTTTATGGGTTGAAGAGTATAAAGAACAACGGTGCAGCCCAGTACCGGGAGAGCCGGTATAAAAATCTATGGAGGTAAAAGGAAATGGAATGGTTACAGAAAATTTTATCAAATGCGGTATATGGAGAAGATGGCAAGCTGGATGTTGAGGCTACAGTTAAGAAAGTTAACGAGGAAGCGCCTAAGCATATTGTTCCTAAAGAACAGTACAATTCCAAGGTTAAGGAATTGGATACGGCAAATGCCACGATTGGCGATTTAAAGAAAGCCAACGGGGACAATGAAGAACTCCAGAATACGATTAAGACCCATGAGGCTACGATTAAACAGCTTAAAGCCGACCATGAGACTGAGATGAATGGAATTCGTATTGATTCCGCTATCAGTAAAGCTCTGGCAGATAATAAAGCAAAACACGCAGACCTTTTGGCCGGAAAATTTGACAGGGAGAAGCTTCAGCTTACAGACGATGGCAAAGTCATTGGCATGGATGAGCAGCTTAAATCCATGAAGGAAACATACAAAGATATGTTTACCCAGACTATAAGTGGACAGCCGCCGTTAAATCCGGACGGGAAGCCTTCCGGTGGAAATGCCACATTTGATGCACTTGTTAATAATGCAGACACGATGTCTGCAGAAGAAGTAGCTGCACAGTTCGCGGCTATGGAAAAACAGTAAAAGAGAGGATGATTATTAATGTCAGTAGAAAATTTTAAACCTACATTATGGGAAGGTGCTTTAATTCACAACTTCCACAGCGTGTCTATCGCTGACGTGCTGGCAACGAAGCCAGCCGAAATTAAAGGCAACAAGGTTATTTTTAACCGTATCGGTGCGGGTACTTTAAAGGACTATACAGGTACCGTTGATTGGGATTCCATTGATACCACGCCTGTCGAAATGACTTTTGACAAGAAAAAGTATTTTGCTTTTTCTCTTGATGACTGTGACAAAGTCCAGTTAAAGAGCGATGTCATGGTAGCAACAACCAAAGAACATTCTGCAATTCTGGCAGAAACATACGACAGAGATTTTTTCGCGGCGCTTGGAACAGGTACTGTTATGAAGATTGGCACAACGGCTTCTAAGGTAAAGCTGACACCGCAGAATACCTATGACAAGATTGTCGATATGGGTACAATGCTTTCACAGAAGAAAGTTCCAAAAACAGAACGTTATGTGACTGTAAGTGCTGCTATTCTTGGAATTCTGTCTAAGGATAAGAGATTTACCGCCAACCCGTCTGTGCTTGAAAATGGTATTGTTGAAGGTCAGAGAATCAACGGTATGCAGGTAATGTGCTCTGAGGAACTTCCGGCCAATGTTGTGTTAGCACATCACAAGTCCGCCATTGGTGCGGCGAAACAGCTTGATGAAATGGAAGCAATGCGTCTGCAGGGTGCTTTTGCAGATGGTATCCGCGGTTTATGTATGTACGGTGATAAGGTCCTTCGTACTGACGCCAGCGTGGCTCTTTACTACGAAGTAGGTACTGCTGCCGATGTTGACCCAATCAACGTTCGTGTTGCTAATACTGAAGCTGACCCGGTTCACACGAAACCAGCAACTGCATAGGGGAGGGCTACTCCCCTTTTAGGGGGTTAAGACATGAAACAGGAAATTTTAATAGCATTGCTGAAACGTCCGGGACTTTCGGGGCATGAAGAATTTCTCAGTACAATAATTGACGATAGCATTTCTGAAATGAAATCATTTCTAAATTATGATGATGAAGAAGAACTGCCCTCCGGATGTGCCCCTGCAGTAAAGGAATTAGCCTTGATACATTTTAACCTGGACGGAGCCGAGGGATTACAAAGCGAATCTCAAAGCTCTGGGGGCAGTACAACCTATATGGATGCTCTGCCCGACCGGGTTAAGCGTATTGTGCGGAAATACCGCAGATTGCCGAGGTGTTGAAATGTCGGTTAATAGAGATATGCGTCCGTTTATGCTGCAGAAAAACGTCCCGACAAGAACGCCTTCCGGTGCAGAGAAGAACGTGTGGGAAGATATCCGGACCGTAGATGTAGCCGTATACAAGAAGAATGATGTACGGGTTGTGGCATCTGCGAAATACATGGAATCTACACACACGGGACTGACTAGATATAAAGATATTGATGCAGATTCCTATCGACTGGTGAGGGACGGGGTCGTATATCAAATTACGGACTGTAACCCAGAAGGACGGCTTACGAATCTGCTTTTAAAGGTGGTGACGGGCGGTGCCTGATAATGAGGCTTTTGTTAAAAGTATAGAAGATGCCACATTAAAAATGGTGATGGATGTATCCAGGAACATGAATAAGGCCTGCCTTGTTGTAGAAGCAGATGCCAGAAAGAAGTGTCCTAAGGATAACGGACTTCTGGCGGCTTCCATTACCAGTGAGTCCCAGGTTACAGCCAGTGAAATAGTTGGGAGAATCGGTAGCAACATGGAGTATGGTCCGTATGTTCACAATGGCACAGGAATTTATGCTAAAGATGGTAACGGCCGTAAAACACCTTGGTTGTGGAAAGGCATAGGAAAATATGCAGGATTCCATCTGACCAAAGGACAACGGCCTCAGCCGTTTCTGGAGGACGCGAGAAATGCCAATGCTAGTAAAATCAGCGGTATTCTGGGAGGTTAGATATGTTTATTAAAGATTATATTGAGAATAAAATCCCAGAACTTGTAGGGAGACTATACCCGGTTTTTACAACCGACATTGAACGCATGACAGTGGCCTATAAGTTTTCTCCTGTGGCGGGTGGGCACGTTAAGCAGTACCAGCTGGAGCTAAAGGTTATCTGGTCAGACTATGATGAGTGCCTTGAAATGGAGAATAAGCTGGTAGAGTTATTGGACATGCAGGATGATGATGAGTATATAAGGGTTCCTGAAGCAAGTTTTCATAGTGTGCTTTCTGGGGGCGGATGTTTATTTAATGATGGGTGCCAGATGTATGAAGACACCTTGTATTTTATTATTAATTGGAGGTAAAAGATGAAAGATAAAGATGAGATTTTATTAGGTTCTGGTGAGCTTTTTTTGCTTATTTTTAACGGCACGGAACTGCCGGAAGATGCAACCATTGAAACCGAGGAAAACAATGTAGGTCATTGTTCCGGTGGATTTTCCATCAGTTACAAGCCCACAAAGTATGATGTGCTCAATCAGTATGAGCGCATTGTTAAATCATTTATTACGAAGGAAGAAATTTCTGCCAAGACCGGTTTGCTTAGCTGGAACATGAAAAATATTGAAATGCTTTCAACTGGCGAGTATTCCGAAGACGCGGCGAATAAAACACGTTCTCTTACATTTACAGGCGAGGGTAAATCTCTCAAGACGGTACTGCTGCGCTTTATCCATACAAAGGAAAACGGCAAGCATATCCGCTTTACCATGATTGGACAGGGTGGCTCCGGTTTTGCCATGGAATTTGCCAACAAAGAAGTTACAGTAGATGCTGAGATTGCTGCCATTAAAAAACTGGATGGGTTCCTTGCCAAGTTTGAGGAAGAGCTTACAGATGAAGAGGCTACAGCATTAGTAGGAGCCTAGGGGGTATTTAAATGCTTGATTTAGATAAGTATATGTTAAAGACATTAGAGGTTGCTATGCTTGGCTCTGTTGTGCATGTTAAACAGCCAAGTGTACTGCTGTATGAGCAGATTACGGCTGCTGAAAAAGGGCTTAACTCAAAGAATCTGATGGATAAGAGGCTGGACGTAGTTAAGCTGATGTTGGATAACAACATGGAGGGCAAAGTCTTTGAAAAAGAAAGTCTTAAGACTTTATCCAGATCAGCCATGGAATGTCTGATATCCGCAGTAAGCACATTGAGGGCAGAGGTCGAAAACGACCCAAACTGATGATTCCCACTCTTCCGGAAGAGTACCGTGAAGCTTTTTATGAGCGGTATTTTGAAAGTGAGGGATGGGAAAGAGAATACAACCTTTCCACGGGCGAATTAAGGCGAATAAGCAGATATTCAGGGTTAAACTTTATGGAAATCCTGAATCTGCCTTATCCGCTTTTTTTATTGCTTAGAAAGGATAGCTGGATAGACAGCTGGATGCAGAACCCGGGTGGAAGAGAGTATTTAAAGACACTTTGGAGGCTGCGTCAGACAGAAGCTGATGTAGCGAAGGTTCGGAAATATGAGAATGGGGGTGGTATCTGATGGCAGGAGGAATACAGCTTGCTCCACTGCTTACGGAGATTAAGGTTAATACCGCTAATTTCAAATCCGACATGGATAAAGCTTCATCCATTGGTGTAAGCGGTGCAAAGCGAATTAGTGACCAGATGTCTGGTGTTACAAAAGTCGGGGAGAATCTTCAGAAGGTTGGAAAGAGCCTGACCACTTATGTTACTCTGCCCATTATAGCTGCCGGCGGCGCAGCCACAAAGATGGCTATGGACTTCGAGACCGACTTTGCAAAGGTAAGTACCCTTCTGGATGATTCCAGTACGGACTATGAAGCCTATAAATCGGATATTCTAGATAATTCCGGACTGATGAAAACAGCGGTTGGAGATTATTCAGACGCAGTTTACCAGGCTATTTCTGCAAGTGTAGACCAAAAAGATGCTATAGAATTTACCAATGAGGCTATTAAACTGGCCAAGGGGGGATTTACGACAGGGGCGAATGCTGTAGATATCCTTACTACGGCTATTAATGGCTACAATATGTCTGCGGATGATACCACAAGGATTTCTGATTTGTTGATAACCACCCAGAACAAAGGTAAAACAACGGTTGATGAATTGGCGTCGTCCATGGGTAAAGTTATACCGGTAGCGGCTCAGGCTAATTTTGGCATCGAGGAGCTCAGTACGGCCTACGCAGTCCTTACAAAAAATGGTATTCAGACAGCAGAGGCGGGAACCTACATTAAAGCCATGCTGTCCGAAATTACAAAGAGCGGAAGCATTGCAGATACAACTCTTCGAGACCTGACAGGAAAAGGCTTTGCCGAACTTAAGAGTGAAGGGATGGCCACAACGGACATCTTAAAGCTCCTCTCGGATGCGGCCGAAGATAATGGTATGACGCTGAAGGATATGTTCGGATCTGTTGAAGCGGGTTCCGGGGCATTGGTTCTTGCCAAGGAAGACGGAAGTGAGTATAACGAAATTCTCCGAGACATGGAGCATAGTGCGGGTGCTACTCAAAAAGCATTTGATAAGATGGATGCCACCCCAGCAGAAAGAATGTCTGGTGCTATTAATAATATTAAAAATTCTGCTATCAAAATGGGGGATTCCCTAGTACCGATTGTGGAAAAGGTAGCTGATAAGATTTCTGACCTTGCGGACTGGTTTTCCAATCTTGATGAAGGGCAGAGGGAGAATGTTATTACCTGGGGGCTTTTAGCAGCGGGCATTGGTCCAGTGCTATCCATCGTTGGTGGTGGATTACAGACCTTCGTAAATCTAAAAAGTGCCATTGGTGGTGTAAGTGAAGCCATAGGTGCTGCAGGAAGTGCGTCTGGGCTTTTGGGCGGATTTTCCGGGCTTACAGGCATCGCCGGACCGGTAGCTTTAGGTATTGCCGGAATAGCTACAGCGGCTTACGGATACCACGAGTACGGCCAGTTAATGAATCGAAGCGTAACAGAATCTACTGAGGAGATGTCCTTAATGGAAAGAGCTCTTGCCTTCTTAACAGGCACAGAGGTTCATTCTCGGGCGGAACTGGAAGCCATGGGCCTTGTGCATAAGGACTTTGCGGAGAATATCAGCCCGGAATTCCAGAAAGCCGTGGAGGATTCAACAACTGAACTTTACGATTTCCAGTTCTTCCTGAATTCTATTAATTTTGATGGGGTTTTGGATGCGGCGGAATCGGAAGAGTTTAATTATCGTGTGGATGCCCTGTGTAATCGTGCGATTGAGACAATAAACTCCAAAAAAGAGGAAACAACGCAGAGCCTTTCTGAACTTTTTATGGTTGACGATAATGCTATTGATGAGAGTGAACAGCTTTTAATAGATTACTTTAACCGAAACTACGACAACAGTGTTGCCGAAGTTAACCGCCGCAAAGATGCGATATA
>RZYD01000547.1 GCA_009930445.1 Bacteroidia bacterium
GATCGATGTGATCAAAAAGCACAAAAACGAACAATTTCTCCTCCCCTGTTCCGATATCCACAAAGAAGAAATTCCAGCGCTACTGGAAAAAAACAATATCGCATACAACAAAGCCATATTATACCGCACCGTAGCCAGTGATTTATCGCATCTCGATTTAGATACCTACGACCTACTCGTATTTTTCAGTCCAAGCGGAGTTGCTTCGTTATTAATGAATTTTCCGGATTTCCGTCAGGGCGACACACAAATCGCGGCTTTCGGCCCCACCACAGCAAAAGCGGTGGCAGATGCCGGATTAACCCTCAACATCAATGCTCCCACAAAAACAGCCCCGTCGATGAGTATGGCCATTGATGAATTTTTAAAGACAAACAAAAAATAATCCGGTCCGATTACGGAAAAAAAATGAACGAACAGCGGTTCAAAAAAGAAGAACGCTTATCCCACAAAAAAGACATTACCCTCCTTTTTAGTCAGGGCAAAAGTTTTTTTGTAACCGGTTATCTAATCAAATGGAAAATTGCCGGAAACCCTTTGCCTTCACCTGTTCAGGTGCTTATTACGGTACCCAAACGAAACTTTAAAAAGGCCGTCGACCGGAACACCATAAAAAGAAAAATCAAAGAAGCCTACAGGAACAACAAAAAACCGCTTTATGAGTTAATACTACAAAAGGGAGTTCACTTGCAGCTTGGGATTGTGTATACGGGAAAACGTATGCCCACGTACAATGAAGTAGAAGAGAAAATATTGTTAATTTTACGGCAAGCGAAAAAAGAGTATGAAAAAAGTGTTAGTTAATCTTCTGATTGTACCGATACGAATCTATCAAATTGCCATCTCGCCATTTTTGCCGCGATCCTGCAGGTACACCCCCACCTGTTCGGCATACAGTATTGAAGCCTTAAAAAAGCACGGACCCCTGAAAGGCGCCTGGCTGGCCATAAAACGCATTATTTCATGTAACCCCTGGGGTGGGTCGGGGTATGATCCGGTTCCTTAAAAATTTATTTCCATGAAAATTCATTATACACTATTAACCCTCATACTGTTTTTCCTTGTCACAACTGCCAGGAGTCAGAACAGCAATGCCTTTGAAATTGCCAAAAATCTGGAAATCTATGCAGACGTTTTCAGGCAATTAAATAATAATTATGTAGATGAAATCAAACCCGGTGAATTATCGAAGGCAGCAATTGATGCTTTGTTAAAAACACTCGACCCCTATACCGTGTACAAATCGGAATCGGAGATTGAGGATTTCCGATTTATGACTACCGGGCAATACGGCGGCATTGGGGCACTGATTCAGCAACAAGGCGAATATGTGGTAATTTCCGAACCTTATAAAGGCTTCCCGGCCGATAAAGCCGGACTCAAGGCCGGAGACAAAATTGCAAGCATCGACGGGCATCCAACAAAAAACCGCACTTCCGACGAAGTAAGTGAAATGCTAAAAGGAGAACCCGGGACAAATTTTGAGATCAAAGTAATACGATACGGGGCAGAAAAAGCATTACCTTTTACCATCACGCGCGAAAAAATCCAAATCAACGACATCCCGTATTATGGGGTTACAGAAGAAAATATCGGATACATTAACCTGAATTCATTTACACAACATGCAGCGCTGCATGTAAAGAAAGCATTTTTGGAACTAAAAAACAACCACGAACTGGAGGGTATAATTCTCGATTTAAGGGGTAACGGTGGTGGATTGCTGAATGAAGCGGTTGAAATTGTTAACCTATGGGTTGATAAAGGAGAACTGATTGTCAGCACAAAAGGCCGACTCCCGGAAAAGAATAAGGAT
>RZYD01000548.1 GCA_009930445.1 Bacteroidia bacterium
TAAGTTGCCGGCAAAATCCTTCTTCGGCCAGTAATGGCCACAACAAGCCAATGGCTCCCGACATGGAACAACTGATCTATGCAAATAAAAAAAGTAATCGTACCGAAGAACAACAAATTGACGATCTGATTCATCGCTATGGCTGGAATATGCAAACCACCGGTACAGGATTACGTTTTCAGGTCTATTTCTCTTCCCATGGACAGCCTGTTCAAAAAGGACATCAGGTAGCACTGCGTTATCAAACTAAATTACTGAATGGCGTTGAAATTTTTAATTCAGATAACGATGGAATTCTTACTTTTACTGTTGGAAAAGCAGAAGTTGTTTCCGGCCTTGAAGAAGCCGTTTTATTGTTAAAGGAAAAAGACAAGGCTCGGATTATCATCCCCTCTTTTTTAGGACATGGATTATCCGGAGATGGTAAAAAAATTCCTCCTAAAGCTACGCTGATTTACGATATTGAAATACTTTATGTTAAACCATTAAACTAAAAAAATGAAAATTAATCTATTCCGATTTGCCAGTGCAGCGCTTATGTTGCTCCTTATGTATTCCTGCTCATCCATTTATTCCGACGGATATAAAAAATCACCAGAAGGGGTTATTTATAAGTTCTATTCGCAGGCTGATGAAGGGAAAATGCCCGTAATTGGGGATTATGTCCAGGTTCAAATGGTCTATGCCTACGAAGATTCTACCCTTTTCGACACACGCGATTCAAAACGTGACTTTGAAATGCGCGTTGAAGAATCGCTCTTTGAAGGTGATATTTATGCTGCCGTTCGAATGATGAAAGAAGGAGATAGCGCCAGTTTTCTTATGGATGCTATGGAGTTTTACACTAAACTCTTCAACCAACCCGACCAGCCGGCTCCCGAGTTTGTCGAAGAAGGTGGCAAAATGACCTTTGATTTGCTGCTCGAAAAAGTTATGACTGAAGAAGAACATGAAATGGAAATTCAGAACCGTATCGCAAAAAGAAAAAGCGATGAGCCCATTATCCTTCAAAAATACCTAAGCACCATCGAACAAAAAATCGACGCACTCGAAAGTGGACTCTATTTCATTAATATCCGTGAGGGAAACGCTCAGAAACCCAAAGCCGGTGATATGCTAACCATTAATATGAAAGTTATGCTGATGGATGGCACCGTGCTTTACGATTCATGGCAGGAACAACAACCTCTGCAATTTGAATATGGCAAACGATTCGATACCCAGGGTCTTGTGGAAGGTATTTCCCTTATGCATAAAGGTCAGGTTGCCCACCTGATTGTCCCCAGCCACCTGGCTTTTGGTGAATTTGGCCGTCAGGGTTTTATCGAACCCTATTCAACTTTACTTTATGATGTGGAATTGATTGATTTCCAGTCGAAAGAAGAAATAGAAAAATTGAATTCCGCCCTTGCAATGAAAAATAAAAAAGAGGGAGAGGTTTTTCTTGCAAAAAATGCCTTGCAGGAGGGCGTCATCGTGCTTCCCAGTGGCCTTCAATATCAGGTCATCGAATCAGGTAGCGGTACGGTAAGCCCTTCCGCTTCCAGTCGCGTTAGAGTGCATTATACCGGAACGCTTATCGACGGACGGAAATTTGACAGCTCCTACGACCGTGGTAAACCTGCCGAATTTGCAGTTAATGGTGTTATTAAAGGTTGGACTGAGGCTTTGCAACAAATGAAAGCTGGCGATAAATGGAAACTTTTCATCCCTTCGAACCTGGCCTATGGTGAAAATCCCCGACCGGGTGGAATTATTGAACCGAATATGGTTCTTCTGTTTGATGTAGAATTGATCGAAATTGTGGAGTAAC
>RZYD01000083.1 GCA_009930445.1 Bacteroidia bacterium
TGAGTGCAATTAAATAACAGATAACGGGTTCAGAATAAAAAGCACCCAAAACAATCATCACCAGACGAAATCACAGACAATCAAATTCGCGTTAATTCGTGGACAACCACTTGAAAAAAAAGAGATACGGATAAAACAATAGCAATACAAAAAGGCACATAACATGAAAGACCTCAACATACAACAATTTCTGGATCAGGACCAAAAAAAGGACCTTCTGCGACTGCTTACAGCTGGGAGTGTAGACGACGGAAAATCAACACTTATCGGAAGATTACTCTTTGACAGCAAAAAGCTTTATGAAGACCAACTGGATGCTTTAGAAAGAGACTCCAAACGAGAAGGCCATGCAGGTGAAGATATTGACTATGCACTACTCCTTGATGGCCTCAAAGCTGAACGGGAACAGGGAATAACCATTGATGTCGCTTACAGGTATTTTGCAACATCAAAAAGAAAATTTATTATCGCCGATACCCCCGGGCATGAACAGTATACGCGTAACATGATTACAGGTGGTTCTACCGCAAGCCTGGCCATACTCCTGGTGGATGCTCGTAAAGGAGTGATAACACAAACACGAAGGCATACTTTTCTGGCTTCTCTGCTGGGTATAAAACATGTAATCCTTGCCGTAAACAAAATGGATCTGATGGATTACAGTGAGGACGTGTATTACCGGATATGCAACGATTATAAAGCCTTCACGACACAACTGAGTATCCCGGACATTACACTCATCCCAGTATCGGCGCTGAAAGGGGATAATGTTGTGGAAAAGTCACACCACATGCCCTGGTACAACGGGAAAAGCCTCCTGGAACACCTCGAAACAATGCATGTTTCCAGCGACAGAAACTTTGATGACTTCCGGTTTCCGGTGCAGGTTGTCAACCGGCCAGACATTCATTTCCGTGGTTTTGCAGGTACGGTAGCCTCAGGCGTGGTACACAGGGGCGACACGGTTATGGCGCTGCCCTCGGGAAAAACATCCACCATAAACCGCATCATCGGCAGCAACGGCGACCAGGATTACGCCTTCCCACCCCAGGCCATCACACTCACCCTGAACGACGAAATTGATATCTCCCGCGGTGAAATGATCATCCATCCCGACAACATGCCCCGCATTGAACGTCATTTCGAAGCCAACCTGGTATGGATGGATGAAAACAAAATGGACCTCCGAACTTCCTTCTACCTCAAACATAATACCCGCGTAACCAAAGCCCGTATCGATGCTATCCGACACAAGGTAAACATCAACACGCTGGAAAAAATTGCCGCCGACCCATTTCAGCTCAACGAAATCGGCCGTGTGGTGGTCACCACGGCCACGCCGCTGTTTTTTGACCCCTATAGCCGCAACCACCAGAATGGTGCCTTCATCCTTATCGACCCCGTAACCCACTTCACCTGTGCCGTGGGTATGATTATCGACAAACTCGACAGCACCGTCCTGCCCAGCCGCATCACCGACATCGACAAGGAAAAAATCGGGAATGGGGTGAGTCTGATCCCTCAGACTGAACGCCGGGAGAAATACGGCCAGCGAGGCATCACACTCTGGATCACCGGGTTGCACGGATCGGGAAAGAACAACCTGGCCTACCAGCTCGAAAGAGAGCTCTTCGACCGGGGTAAAATCGTGGTGTTGCTCGATGGCAGCACGATCCGTTCAGGCCTCAGCCGCGAACTGGACCACAGCCCCGCCGACCGTGCCGAACACCTGCGCCGTGTGGCGCACATGGCACGGATCCTCAACGACCAGGGTATTATCACCCTCTGCAGCTTTATCTCACCCCGCGAAAACATCCGCGATCAGGTTGCTGCGATTATCGGAAAAGAACGGTTTCATATTATTTATATGGATGCAGATGTAGAACAAAGCCGCAAAGCTCGTCCCGAACTTTACCAACTGGCCGGTGAAGGTAAAATCGACGACCTGCCGGGCATCCATTCACAATACGAAATTCCCAAACACCCCGATCTGGTTTGCCGGCCCGACGAAGACAGCGAAAACAGAAAAAAAATAGTCACCTTTCTCGAAAAAAAAGACGTAATCTAATCCCGGCAACGGGCAAACTCCCCTCACAATACCCGGTGTATGACAGGCATGATTATTCAAGCCCGCATGGGCTCCACACGACTGGCAGAAAAAATGCTTCGTCCGTTCTTTAATGGAAAAGGAATCTTTGAAACCCTGCTTCTCCGCATAAAGAATGCAGGCCTTACACTCCCGGTAGTAGTTGCCACCACCACCAACTCCGATGATGATATCCTTCAAAAAATAGCGCAGCATCACGAAATACCCGTCTTTCGTGGCAGCGGCCAGGATGTCCTCGACCGTTTTATCCGCGCCGGGGAGCACTACCAGCTGGAAAAAATAATCCGGGTTTGTGCCGATAACCCGTTGCTGGATTTAACTGCACTGAAAAAACAGGCCGATGCGTTCCTGTCGTCGGGAGCCGATTACTGGTGTTATGCCTTAAGCGATAAAACACCAACAATAAAAACCCATTACGGCTTCTGGGCGGAAGGCGTAACGCTGGCCGCACTCCAAAAAACAGCCCAAGCCACACAGGAAACACAATACCACGAGCATGTAACCAATTACATCTATACCCATCCCACGCGCTTCACTATGCATTATGAAACCATCGACAGCCCCCTGGAACAAGAAAAAAACATGCGGTTCACCGTCGACACCGAAAACGACTTTCTTACGGTACAAAAAGTATTTGCCGGTTTATACAACAACAAAACGGCGATAACAGCCTCCGCGGCCATAGCGTATAGTAAAAAGTACCCTGAAATCATTAAAAGGATGCAAAAAGAAATTTCCAACAACAAAAAATAACATGGAGCAGACCTATATCATCGGAGAAATTGGCCAGAACCACAATGGATCGGTAGATTTGGCCAAACTGCTAATCGAGGTCGTTGCACGACCTGTTGTAGATAAACTTTTTGGTGAAAAGCTTAAAGGTATGGATGCCGTGAAACTCACCAAACGCGACTTAAAACAGGAGCTCTCCGCCAGTCAAATGGCCAGGCCTTACGACTCACCACATGCCTTTGGCAACACCTACGGTGCGCACCGCGAATTCCTCGAACTATCTGATGAAGCACATCTTGAGCTCTTTCAATATGCCAAATCCTATGGACTGGACTTCGTTGAGACCCTGTGTGCGCCGGGTGCTTTACGTTTGCTGAAGTTATTCACTCCGGATAAGCTGAAAGTCGCCTCACGCGACATCACAAATTTGCCCTTGCTGGAAGCAATGGCTGAGACCAGGCTGCCTCTCATTTTGTCGCTGGGGATGGCCGGAAAAAAGGAGTTGGATGAAGCCCTCGACGTAATTACAAAATACCATTCCAATATTTCCTTATTGCATTGTGTCTCAGAATATCCCACACAATACAAAAACGTAAATCTGCATTCGATCTCTTATTTGCAGCAACACTACAGCGCGTACACCATCGGCTATTCCGACCACACCATAGGCATTGCCACCCCGGTGGCTGCCGTGGCCATGGGCGCAAAAATTATTGAAAAACATATTACCATCGACCGCAAAATGAAAGGAACTGATCAGGCCGGTTCGTTGGCCATGGACGGGATTCAGCGCATGGTTCGCGATATCAGAAACCTGGAGATGGCCCTTGGCACAAAAGAAATTTTTATTTGTGATGCCGTTAAAGCCGCCAAAGAAAAGCTCGAACGGTCGGTGGCCACCCTGAAAAACCTGAAAGCCGGACATTTAATAACAGAGGATGACCTGCACCTCCTGTCGCCGGGCAGCGGGTACAAATGGAGCGAGCGGGACAAAATCACCGGAAAGCGGCTGATCTGCGATCTGCCCGCCAATGAGATTATTTACCCTGAACATCTTCAAAAATGAAAAAAATCCCAAAACTTGTACTTACCGACATTGACGGCGTTTGGACCGATGGGGGAATGTATTATGACCAGTCCGGCAATGAATGGAAAAAATTTCACACCTACGACAGTGCAGGCGTGCTGCTTTGCCACCACCATAACATCCCTGTAGGGATTATCACCGGTGAAGAGACAGCCATTGTACAACGACGCGCCGAAAAATTAAAAGTAGACTACCTGTTTCAGGGGGTAACCGACAAGCTGGCCGTTGCCAAAACATTGTGCCATACGCTCCACATTACCCTCGGGGAAGTGGCCTATATCGGGGATGACCTCAACGATCTCCCCTTGTTAGAAAAGGCTGGCTGGGCAGCAGCCCCTTCTTCTGCACCCCAAACCATCCGCGACAAAGTAGCATGGACTACAGAAAAAGCCGGAGGAGAAGGCGCTTTCCGTGAATTTGTGGAACGACTGCTCGCCATTACCGAACCCTAATCCGGTTCCATCCCGAAACAATTAAAGCATAATACCTTAATCCTTAATATATTATAAACTCATTATTATGACAACCGCACAACAACTGTTAAAAAAAATCGAAGATAACACCGAAGTCGTAGGCATCATCGGCCTCGGGTATGTAGGACTGCCACTGGCCGTTAGTTTTGCGGAAGCCGGTGTAAAAACCCTTGGTTTTGATAAAAATCCCGCCAAGGTAGAAAAAATCAACCATGGCGATAATTACATCCAGGACATCCGCGATGCGGTGTTGCGTGAGGTAGTGGACAAGGTGGCCTTCAGTGCCACCACCGACTTTAGTCGCATGGCTGAGTGCGATGCCCTCATTATTGCGGTGCCCACGCCCCTCGACCGCTTTAAAAAGCCCGACATGCGCTACATCGAAAGTGCCTGCACCGACATCGGCCGCTATATGAAACCCGGCACCTTCATTTGCCTTGAAAGCACCACCTACCCCACCACCACCGAAGACTTCATGCTCCCTATCATCGGGGAAAACATCAAAACCAACCCACATTTTAACGACATCAGTGCGAGCGATAGCAAAGCAACCCCTAAAAACATCGCACCCCGCTTCTTCCTCGCTTACTCCCCTGAACGCGTCGATCCGGGCAACCCCTCCTTCCACACCCGCAACACCCCGAAAGTGCTCGGCGCCATGACGCCCGAAGGATTGGAAATAGGCACGAAGCTTTACGCCAAAGCCATCGACACCATACACCCCGTGAGCTCACCCCGCGTGGCCGAGATGGTGAAAATTCTGGAAAACACCTACAGACTTATCAATATAAGTCTCATCAACGAACTTGCTTTGCTTGCCGGTAAAATGGATATCAACATCTGGGAGGTCATCGAAGCCGCAAAAACCAAGCCCTTCGGTTTCCAGGCCTTTTATCCCGGTCCCGGTATTGGCGGGCACTGCATACCCCTCGACCCGTTTTACCTTGAGCACATTGCCAAGAAATACAATTTCGATCTTTCCATGATTCACACCGCCGGGCACATCAACATGCGCATGCCCCACTATATGTACATTAAGATAGCCACGGCACTAAACCGTCACAAAAAGGCGGTGAACGGAAGCACCGTGCTTTTCCTGGGGGTAGCCTATAAACCCAATATTAACGACGAGCGCGAATCGCCGGCCCTGGAAATCATGGAAATTGTGGCGCACAAAGGCGGAAAAGTACAATACCACGATCCCCATATCCCCACCGTACAAACACATGGCCAGGGGGCTCTAACATCCATTCCCCTCACCGCCGAAACATTAGGGCAGGCTGACGTGGTAGTGCTCACTACAAATCATTCAGCTTTTGAGGTAGAATTCATTCAGAAGCATGCTAAGATGATTGTGGATATGCGGAATATGATTAAGGAAGCCGGAGATAAAGTGTATAAATTATAAACGTCGCATGACAAAAATTGATAATCCCATAAACCCAATTTTATGAAAAAAACAGCGCTCATTACAGGCATTACCGGGCAGGATGGCGCATATCTGGCCGAGCTGTTGCTCAATAAAGACTATATCGTGCATGGCATCAAACGCAGGGCATCCCTGTTCAATACCGACAGAATCGATCACCTGTATCAGGATCCCCATCTGGAAAATAGAGATTTTATTTTGCATTACGGCGATTTGACGGATTCAACAAACCTCATTCGCATCATTCAGGAAATCCAACCCGATGAAATCTATAACCTGGCTGCCCAAAGTCATGTGAAAGTGAGTTTTGAAATGCCCGAGTATACGGCAAATTCCGACGGGTTGGGAACCTTGAGAATTCTTGACGCCATCCGCTTGTTGGGCTTAACGAAAAAAACAAAGTTTTATCAGGCCTCCACCTCTGAGCTCTTCGGAAAAGTGCAGGAAATTCCGCAAAATGAAAATACACCCTTTTATCCGCGTTCACCCTACGGCATAGCAAAATTATACGGCTTCTGGATTACCAAAAATTACCGCGAAGCCTACGGCATGTTTGCCTGCAACGGCATTTTGTTCAACCACGAATCACCTATCCGTGGGGAGACCTTTGTCACCCGAAAAATCACCCGCGCAGCTGCACGCATTGCTCTGGGTCTGCAAGACACCCTCTACCTTGGCAACCTCAACGCCAAACGCGACTGGGGACATGCCAAAGATTATGTAAAAGCCATGTGGTTGATGCTGCAGGTTGACAAACCAGATGATTTCGTGATTGCCACAGGCGTGGAAACCAGCGTACGGGAATTTACCAAAATGGCCTTTGCAGAACTCGGCATTGAACTGGAATTTACAGACAGGGATAAAGCAGAAAAAGGCATCGTCAAAAGTTGCCATGGTAACTACAAACTCAAAGCAGGCAGCGTAGTTGTGGAAGTAGATCCGCAATATTACCGCCCGACTGAAGTAGAACAACTTCTTGGCGATCCGACAAAAGCAAAAAAAACACTCGGCTGGACACCCAAATACAGCATCAAAGCGCTGGTAAAAGAAATGGTCGCATCCGACCTTAAGCTGATGCAAAAAGATGAATACCTCAAACGTGGTGGATATGATATCCTTAACCATTACGAATAAAAGATTACGCGGATTTTGACGGATTACACAGATATTGTTTAAATGAATAAATTGCTTTTAGCGAACGAAACCTATAAAATCATAGGAGCTTGTATGAAGGTTCATAAAAACCTGGGCAATGGTTTCCTAGAGTCTGTATATCAAGAAGCTTTAGAAAAAGAGCTTGCTAATGCTGAAATTCCTTTCGAACGTCAAAAAAGATTGAATATCTATTATGAAGGAATAAAGCTAGATAAGTATTTTATAGCTGATTTTGTTTGCTTCAATAAAGTTATTCTGGAAATAAAGTCAGTCAATTATTTAGGACAAAGCTTAAAACAACAAGTTATTAATTATCTGAAATCAACAAAAATGGAAGTAGGACTATTAGTGAATTTTGGAGAAAAAAGCTTAAACTGGAAAAGATTTATCAATACCTCTCAGCGTAATCCGTCATAATCCGCGTAATCTCATCAATATAAAAGTGACAGCGAAATAACTAAAAAATACAAATCATGAATAAAAACTCCAAAATATACATCGCCGGCCATCAGGGAATGGTAGGCTCTGCCATAAAGCGCAACCTGGAATCGAAAGGCTACACCAACATCATTGGCAAAACCCTTGATGAACTGGACCTCACCCGCCAGGATGCTGTAAATGCCTTTTTCAAAAACGAAAAACCCGATTACGTGATTGATGCAGCAGCCAAAGTAGGCGGCATACTGGCCAACGACACCTACCGGGCGCAGTTCCTTTACGAAAACCTGATGATACAAAACAACATCATCCACGCTGCGCACACCTATGGCACTAAAAAGCTCCTTTTTCTGGGCAGCTCGTGCATTTATCCCCGCATGGCACCACAACCGATGCAAGAAAAACACCTCCTCACCGGCACACTGGAGCCCACTAACGAACCCTACGCCATAGCCAAAATTGCCGGTATCAAAATGTGTGAAAACTATTACAAGCAGTACGGTGACAATTTCATCTCCGTGATGCCCACCAACTTATACGGCCCTAACGACAATTTTAACCTGGAAACCTCCCATGTGCTTCCGGCCATGCTCCGCAAGTTCCATTTGGCCAAATGCCTGGAAAACAAGGATTGGGATGCAATACGTGCTGACTTGAAAAAACGCCCGGTAAAAGGCATGGACGGAAACGCTACGGAAGAACAAATCACCAAAACCCTTGCAGAGTTCGGCATTACAGGCAAGCCTGAAACCACCCTCACCCTGTGGGGCAGTGGTTCGTCTTACCGCGAGTTTCTTCATGTGGATGACATGGCCGACGCCTGCGTACACATCATGGAACAGGTAGAAGCCAAACGCCTTTACGATGCCATGAAAGAAACCCACATCAACATTGGCACCGGTGAAGACCTCAGCATCAAAGCCCTGGCCGAAACCATCCGTGCTATTGTAAACACAGACACAAGCATACAATGGGACAGCACCAAACCCGACGGCACACCACGCAAACTGCTGGATGTTAGCCTGCTCCACTCCCTAAACTGGCAGCACAAAATCAGCCTGAAAGCAGGGATTAGAAGGGTGTATGCGCGATATAGTTTGGGTGAGAAGGACTGACCGAGTGTGGATGAGATTTGAATATAAAAGATAAAAACTCTGCTCAACTACCCGCCTTCCCATACCCTGAAGAAAGACTAAAGGCGTTGGTGAAGTGGAAATAGGAAAATTAAAGAAAAAAACGATGCGTTAAATTGACAGAAATTATACCCTATGAAAGGAATCATCCTCGCCGGGGGAGCCGGCACGCGCCTGCACCCCCTTACGAAAGTCGTTTCAAAACAGTTATTACCCGTTTACGACA
>RZYD01000084.1 GCA_009930445.1 Bacteroidia bacterium
CGTTTCCACCGATGGGGGTAACAATTATTTTGATGTTATCGTATTTAACAATTAATTCCATTAACCCGTTTTCATTGAGGTCTGTTCCGACTAATTCACTATTAAAAGCAGCATCTATACCCAATAAGGTTTTTCCCACCCCCAATTTGTCAGCAATTGTTTTTAAAGTTGTTCCTGGTCCTAAAATATAAAGTTGGTCATTTTCAATTTTTTCAAGAATATACTGTGCAATTTCTTCTTTGCTAATTTTTTCTGGTTTACTTACATTAGAAGTTTCTTTTTTGCTCTGCAAGAAGTTTGAATTTTTAGGCACATTTAAGTAACCATACAATTTAGCTCCCAATTTCCCTTCTCTGAAAGCTTCTTCGTCGATATCAAGAACTTCCTTTTCAACAACTTCATCATTTAGGTTATTAATAATTTCAGCAGCAGCATACGTTGAAAGCGCAAAAACTGGACTAAACATTTTAACTCCGGAAGGAATCCCTAAAACAGGAGTTGATAACCCCAGAACATCGTAAACATCTCTTGCGGTACCGTCTCCACCAACAAAAATAAGCAGGTCAATCCCTTCTTTAAGCATTTCCCTGATGATTTTTTTAGTGTCATCTGCATTTGTTTCTTCATCTATTTTAGATACGACTTTATATTTAAAATTAAATTTTTTTAGACAGACTTCACCCATTTTACCTGGAGCAACAAAAAAAGAAAGGTCATCTCTTTTAATTAAAGCAAGTGTATCTTCAATTCGTTGAGGTGTTGTTGGTTTTGCTCCTAATTCGATGGCTTTTTTATAGGCATCTCCATCAGTTCCTTTTAAACCTACACTACCACCCATACCAGCTATGGGGTTTACTATTAATCCAACTTTTTTCATAGTATTCATTTATAAGAAAAATTGCTTATGTTCTACTTCATAAAATACACCATTTTCAACGGTAGTAATTTTAATTTTATAATTAGCTTATATTGCTCTCAAATATTTATAAATCAAATATAAATAGTGAAAAGTTATTAGCCTAAACACGATTTCTTTTATATCACAAAAATCTTTTCAATTTCATATATTTAATTACTGTATCAGGTTCAAAGGACGGATTATAAAGAAGTGCAGATGGATGTGTTAACGGGAATACTTTGATTTTATCCGAGTACAATAACCTACCATTAATACTATTAAAACTCATGCTTAATATTGAAGGTCTTGTATGATATTTTGCTATAATTGCTCGTGTTGCATAATAACCCAACGGAACAATAACTTCCGGTTGAATAATTGAAATTTCTTCTCCCAAGAACTGCATACATGTTTCAATTTCATCCGCTTTGGGTTTGCGATTTTTGGGCAACATACATTTTATTAAATTGGTCATAAAAACCGATTCTCTGTCAATACCGGCTTTATTCAACAAATTGTTAAAAACCTGGCCGGAGGGCCCAACAAACATTTTGTTTTGTATGTTTTCTTTTTCTCCCGGCGAAAGTGCAACAAACATAATAAGAGCATCAATATCTCCTTCCCCTGTGAGTGCATGCTTTCGGGTTACTGATAAAGTACACCTTTCACAAGTTCTGATCTGATTATTAAGTTCGTCTAATAATTTACGTTTTTCTTTTGTATTCAATTTATTCCTGTTTTATGATTATTAAAAATTCAACAGTATCTTTTCTTGAAATATGCGTTAAACTTTTAACCAAACATCTCTGCGAAATAGGATTATAGTCTTTAATTCATTCGATATTTGTTTGATAAAAATTCGTGATTTCATATAACTTGTCTTAAACAATATAAATACTATGATAAAAATCTTCGGTTATTGATATATAATTTTCACGATATTCTTTTCAAGCAGCAAGTAAATAATATAAAACATCCCCGGCAATCAGCCCGTCTTCGCCTTTTTCTTTTGCTGCCCTATCGCCTGCAAAACCATGCATAAAAACCCCTGTACGAACAGCATCATTAATTGCAAATCCAAGACCATACATGGCAGCAATAGTTCCTGTCAAAATATCACCACTGCCTGCTGTCGCCATTCCGGGATTTCCACTTAGATTAATAAACACGTTTTTATCAGGAGAGCCAATCAATGAATGTGCCCCTTTCAGAACAATCGTTGAGTTGAGTTCCTGAACTGCATCTTGTAAAATATTTATCATGTTATTAGAAATATCCTTCATGTTTTGTCTAACTATTCTTGCCATTTCACCCGGGTGCGGAGTTAAAATTGTGGAAACTTTTCGGTTTTTAATACATTCCAAATCATTGGCAACAGCGGTTAGTCCATCTCCGTCAATCAGCAATGGTTTATTAATTTCAGCACTTAATTTCCGGACAAGTTTTTGCGTTTCTTCGTTCAATGATAATCCCGGACCAGTAATAACCATATCTACATTTTCGGAAAATCGTAAAAGCTCTTGTTTATTTCCAATACTGATAATGCCTGAATTTGTAGATTTTAATGGTATAAAAACAATTTCATGCCCTTTATTTCCAATAGAAGCCACGAAATTTTCAGGTGTTGCGAAATAAGAAAGTCCGCCACCGGCCTTTAAGAAAGACATGGCTGAAAAATAAGGCGCCCCAAGATAGTTTGATGCTCCTGCAACAAATAATACTTTTCCATAACTGCCTTTGTGTGTATCTTTATTTCTTACAGGAAGAGGTTTCGGGTCATTCGTAGCAATTTTTAATTGATCAGCATCTTGCATACCAGGCGGAAAAGAAATAGGTATAACATACAATTTCCCCACATATTCAAATCCGGGGTAAAGCATGTTTCCAATTTTGGGGAAACCAAAGGTAGTGGTATAAGTTGCTTTAACGGCTGTCCCCATAATTTGTCCGGTATCTCCGTTTATCCCGGAAGGGATATCGATGCTAAAAACGATTTTTTGACTTGTGTTTATAATATTTATAATATCCATATATTTTCCGTCAACATTTCTACCAAGTCCTGTTCCGAAAACAGCAGCAATAATAGCAGCAGCATTTTTAAGTATTTCTGATGCCAAAGAAATATCTTTCAGATTAATTACTTTAATTTGTAGTTTATTAATAATATCAAAGTTTTGTTTTGCAGCACCTTCAAATTTCGAGCTATCACCTAAGAGAAAAACAGTTACCTTGCCACCATTGGAATATATTTTTCTTGTAACCACCAAACCATCACCACCATGATGACCTACCCCACAGAAGGTTATAAATTTTTTATTTTTTATTCCAAACACTTTTAAAATTGTGAAATAAACAGCCTGACCGGCATTCCCCATAAGAAGTTCCTGGACAATTCCATATTTTTCTATGGCATGTCGATCCATATTTCGCATTTCATTTACATTGCTAATTTTCATCGAATATTGTTTTTATTTTCCCAACAATATCAAAAATTATTGCAGATATATCAGCCTTTGGGTTTTCAATAACAACAGGTTTACCCTCGTCTGCCATTATTCTTGCATCAATATTTATAGGTATAGCACCAAGAAAATTAACATTCAATTCATTAGCTTGTTTTTCACCTCCTCCTGAGCCAAACAAATCAATCCGATGACCACATTCGGGACAGATTAACCCAGACATATTTTCTATAAGGGCAATATGTGGGATTTCCATTTTTTTCGCCATACTGATAGCCCTTGCAGAATCTATTAATGATACTTCCTGAGGCGTAGTAACAATAATTGCCATATCAGGCTTCATACTTTGGGCTATTGTAAGACTTTCGTCGCCGGTACCGGGAGGTAAATCGGCCACAAGGAAATCTAAATTATCCCATTTTACATCGTTAAGAAATTGATTAATCATTTTAGAGCGCATTGGACCACGCCAAATAATTGCCTCACCCGCAGGGAGCAAATTAGCCATAGAAATAATTTTAACTCCTTTGCTTTCTTGTGGGATAATCTTGTTCTCCAGGGTATGTACGTCTCCTGTAATACCTGTCATCTTAGGGACATTAGGTCCGGTAATATCAGCATCAAGTATTCCTGTTTTATAACCGTGAGCATGGAGTGCGTAAGAAAGATTTACACTCACCATTGTTTTACCAACGCCACCTTTACCACTAAAAACTACAATACGATGCTTAATATGGCTGATATGATCAGCAATTTTTAAATTTTCTTGTGCCAATTTCTCTTTTTGTTCATTTGCATTCATAATTATTACCTCCTTATTTTTCATCCTTTTTTTCGTTCAATAATTCTTCCCGAATCATAGTTGTGCCACATTTCGGGCACTTTAGGGTAGTACATTTTACACCCTGTTGATGCGGTATCTTTTCACCGCATTTTGCACCTACACAATAACCGGCAACACTGTATCCGCCTCCATGATTTCTACCTCTGCCGCCGCTGGTTCCTTGTCCGCGACCACGGTTAAAACCGCTGTTTTTTCCTAATCCAGACAATTTAATATGTTTTTAAGTTAAAAATTTGTGTATTATTCACGAATAGGCCTTTTAAGTGTAGCTTTTGTTAAAGGCTCTATTTCATTGTTCAGAAAATAATTTAGTGCTTGTTCTGCCACTAAACCCCTTGCCAGATAAAGTTTTGCCCCCAGATTATTTAATACATCAAAGGCATTGGGCCCTGTATTTCCAATAATGTAATGAAAAACACCTTCGTTTGCCAAATCAATTAGTGCCGAGTGATTATCGTCATGCCCCGGGTTTACTCTTACTTCTGTTTTTTTTGTTTCGCTGTCATATATCAGGTAATATGGAGCTTCCCCGAATCTTTTGGCGATAGTGCTTTTAAGTGAATCGCCATCTGTTGCCAATAAAATTTTCATTATTTTATTATTTAAGGTTATATATTTTAAATTTTCATTGCTGTTTCGTAAGCATCTTTTATGGCATCTTGGGCATTGCCTACTTCTTTTGCATCGCCAATGATATGAATAGGAATTTCATTTTTTAGTTCATCCATCAATGGATTATAACTTTTCATACCGGTTGAAACGACAATGATATCAATATCATTAAATTGAACTTCTTTACCCTCTTTTTCGGCATAAATAGTTCGTCCGTCAATTCTTTTAATATGGGTATGCGCACTAAAAACAGTTCCTTTTTCTTTCATCATTTTTAGTGAAAGTGATTTCGCAATCATTTCCATATCTTCGCCAAAATCTGTTGTTCTTTTCACTATGGTTACCTTGTTATTTAACGAAATCAGCGCTGTTGCAATATCAACACCAATAAGGCCTCCACCAATTATCAGGACACTTTTATTTTTTGGTAGTTTTTCCTCTAATAATATATCTGCCCAATAAAAATTTTCCAGACCATCAATCATTAATTTAGCCGGTTTTGAGCCAGTTGCGATAACTGTTTCATCAAATATGTTAATTATGTCTTGTTCTGTCGCTTCTTTATAAATAACAGTAATATTGTTGTCATGTAATTCTTTTATGTAAAATGGAATTAATTTTTCCATTGATTTTTTATTTGGAGTAAGTGGAGCAAATCTGAATTGTCCACCAAGCTTCTCTTTTTCAAAAAGAGTTACTTTATGTCCTCTTTCGTTTAGTGTCAGGGCAGCTTCCATACCAGCTAATCCGCCACCAACAACCGCTATGTTTTTTTGTTTTTCAGCTTTTCCAAAAACATTAATCTCTTCACCCACTTTTGGGTTTACAAGACATTGAAGTCCCTGTCCGGATTTAACACCTCCAAGACAACCTTCGGCACATGCAAGGCATGGACGAAGATTTCCTTGTATTTTGCCTAAATATTTGCCTACAAAATCAGGGTCTGCTAATAATGAGCGGCCTATAGCAACGAAATCTGCTTTATATTCATTTAGAACTTTATCAACATCTTTAAATTCATTGATTTGGCCGACATAAATTATGGGAATATCTACCGCTTCCTTAATCTTATTGGCTAATTCCCACGTCTTTCCTTTCGGGACAAACATGTGTTGAAAAAACCAGGGAGGCGTGCTGCATGCTGTTCCTGCCGAAACATGAATTGCTTCTACTGATTTATCTTTTAATATTTTAGAAAACTGGATCATTTCCTCCAACTTAATTCCGTTAGGAACCATTTCGTCGCCGCTAATTCTGACAATAATTGGAAGATGAGTTGCAGCTTTTACCGCATCTAAAATCTGTAAGGGAAACCTTATCCTATTCTCAAAACTTCCACCGTATTGATCGGTTCGCTTGTTTACATTTGTAGAAATAAACTGGGCTGCGAGATAGCCATGCCCAAATTGCAATTCAATAATATCAAACCCTGCTTTTTCTGCTCTATGGGCGGCATCGGCAAATAAACTTACAACTTGTTTAATAGCATTGGCATCCATTTGTTTTGGACTTGCACCGCCATTTTCGCAGGCTTCATCGGTTGACGACACGAAATAATTTCCGGGAATTTTTGGGTTTGCCATACGGCCCGGATGATTCAGGTGGGCAATGACTTTTGTGTCAAATTGATGAATGGTATCGGTTAACTTTTTTAAGCCATCAATTTTGTCGTAGCTATCGATACCCATTTGAGTGGGCAATTCTCTTAAACCTTTATCTAAATAAAGGGGCTCGGGTGTTACGGCTCCGATAAATTCACTTCTAGCTTTGTAAAACGACAGATGTTTTTTGGTAACTACACCTTTGTTGTCGCTATAACCTGTTTTTACAGGTGCAAATATGAACTTGTTTTTTAAATTTAACATATTGCCAGCTTTAAAATTAAACAATTACTATTTAACAGGATCCCACACAACGAGCACTAAAGCTCCCTTTTCAGACTCAAAAGGGCCGTGGTCGTCATGTGGTAAAAATATTTGATACGAACCTTTTGAGAATACTTTCCCATTACTGATATATTCTCCGTCAAGGACAAAGTTTTGCTCTGTAACAACATGAGAATGCGGATCCATATGAAAGCCTTTTGGCAATTTTAAGAGAATTGTTTTGACACCATTTTCATCCCTTAATACTTTTCTTTTTGTTCCGCTGGGATAATTATCAGCATTTCCCCAGTTTAAATCATCATACAAATTCAATTAATTTTTCATGACATTTTCCTCCATGCGTTAGGGATTAAATTTATTTATGTTTTCAATATAGCCGGTAATACTTGTGCCCGGCTATGATTGGCCATTTCTTTAATGTGGTTCAATGTATCAGCCGAAACAGGGATTTGAATTTCATTGTGTTCAAATTGTCCGGCCTTTAGCCGTTCGATTCTCATATATAAACAGAAAGGTTCTTTTTCGCTACGTGATACCATCAGATTATCTGCCATTTTCTCTAACTGAGCGATTTCATCTTTTTTTGCCGATGTGCTTACCGAAAAGACGTAAGTTAAATGGGTGTTTCGTTTTAGTGTGTCTTTAATTTTATTAAAAATAAGTTCTCCGTATGTGGGTGAAAAAAGTAAAAGATTTAAAGCTGAAACGAAAACCATGATGTCCGGGTTATTAGCGGATAATTGTTTTGTCGTAAAATCAAGAGTCTGTTCCCAAACGTCAGGTTTTACCAGGTTGGCCTCAATTAGCTGTTTGTTTATCTGTTCGTAGCCCTGTATTTGTGTATTGAGACGTATGAAAATCAAATTATCATAATAATTGCTCATGTCTGTTCCTGTAATATTTTTCACACTCTCCATCACAAATTCAGGGGAAGGATATTGCAACGAGATAATTACAGCACTTCCTCCGTTTTTTAGCCACGATGATAAAAAGTATTCGCCAATAAGCGGTTTTCCTGAGCCCCCAGGCCCGGTAATAATGGTTGTTGATTTTACGGGCAGGCCATCGGGGATTAATTTATCAAACCAGTCAATATTTGTTTTTATCGTTTGCATTTCCTCTTATCGTTAGCGTTTTGCAGAATTCATTCCGTTAAAGTATTCTACAATTTTTTGTTTCATAAAGTCAGATTCGGGGATGTCTCTAATTTTTTTCACCATACGTAAAATGGGTTCATAGCGGTTGTGCCCAAGTTCTTTTTGAAGTTTCAGTGCCGAAATATTTTCACATGTATTACTCAGGTATGCAATCACTGAAAGCCAATATTGTAGCGGTAAATTACTGTTTTCCATGATGGTCCTTTTTTTTAACGAAGTCCTGTAACCACATCCTTTACACTCAAACTTATTTTTGTCGTTCTTCCAATAATGTGTTTCATTGCCACAATTCTTACAAACGATACCTTGTTGCTCTCTGATTTCCTTTAAAATCCGATAACAAAATTTTTCTTCCCTGAAAAAATTATAATAATCGATAAATTGTTTCATAATGCAAAAATACAACATTAGGTCTAATAGCGGATAATTATTTGGGAATATATTGCCGAAAAGAAATTTGAAGAGATTTTAAATGTCAGATATACTATTTGACATTTACTTTAGTATGTGTCGTCCTAAAAAATGTCTACACTAAATTTAGTAGCTATGTATAAAAATGACAAAGTAACGAGACAATACAGCGAAGCGTACCGCTTAAAAGAAACTAAACAAATGAACCAAAAATGAAAAACAAAAACACCAAAATCCGAGCGCCAGCTTGTTCTCTGTTGGGGTACCCCAACAGAGAACAATCTGTCCTTTTTTATTTACATTAAATGGTATACTTTTGGAGTGAAATACTGGTATCCTTTTCAGTTGAAAAAACAACCAGCGCTTTGTCTTTTGGTGAATAGGCGCGAGTTGGGTTGATGCTTGTTTTATAGTGAATCGCCAGAGACTTAAGACTCTTATTCAATACAGCTTCATATTTACTGGATTTGCT
>RZYD01000085.1 GCA_009930445.1 Bacteroidia bacterium
GCGTATGGCGGAGGCATGGAGTTGTTCCGGGGCTGACTTCTGTATTGCATTGCGCAATATACCCGATGTTTCACGCTATGGACAGGTGGAAATGGATGATCAAGGACGAATTTGCCGGTTTTCAGAAAAAGGGGGCGGGCAAAATCCCGGGTTGATTAACGGGGGGGTTTACCTGATGCAACGTAAACGCCTTTTTGAGGTGGCTCCGGAAGGGCCTTTTTCGATAGAAAAAGAGCTGTTTATGACGGAAAATCGTCTTTTCCTTTTGGGATATGTTTGTACAAAGTATTTTATTGATATTGGAATACCTGAAGATTATCAACGGGCACAACATGAGTTTATTCAGCGATAGTAAAAAAGCTACACTTTTTCTCGACCGCGATGGGGTGATCAACCGTCGTGTGGTTGATGGGTATGTTACGCATCCGGACGAGCTGGTTATTCTTCGGGGCGTGACCGAAGCAATGGCTGTTTTTACCTCATTTTTTCAACGTATTATTGTGGTTTCTAACCAGCAGGGCGTTGGGAAGGGCATTATGACTTCCGGAGCAGTGCATCGTGTGCATGCCTACCTGAAGGAGCGGATAGCCCGCGCAGGTGGCCGGATTGATGGCATCTATTTTTGCCCTGCGCTGGAATCGGAGAACCACCCCTGGAGGAAACCCTCCACAGGGATGGCGCTTGCGGCCCAAAATGATTTCCCGGAGATCGAATTCAGCCATGCCTGGATGGCTGGTGATTCGCGAAGTGATATGCTTTTCGCACGAAGGCTGAATATGCGGGCTGTTTTTATTGAAACCGAACCCACGCGTGAAACCCTATCACCTGATCTTTTTGATCTGCGCTTTCCCTCACTGCTTGCCTTTGCCCATTTTCTGCAAAACGAGCAAAATTCTACTTCCCGGCTATGACCCCCCTGCTTATTCTTACTACCTTTCTGCTGTACACGGGAATATTGTTTTTTGTCTCTTGGTTAACTACCCGAAAATCTGGTTCTAATAGTGCCTTCTTCTCCGGAAATCACCAGTCGCCCTGGATGTTGGTGGCCTACGGTATGATTGGTGCCTCTTTGTCGGGTGTAACTTTTATTTCTGTTCCCGGCGATGTGCTGAATACTTCCTTTAGTTATATGCTGATTGTTTTTGGTTATCTGGTAGGTTATCTGGTGATTGCAAAAGTCTTGATGCCCGTTTACTACCGGATGAAGCTCACCTCCATCTATTCCTACCTCGGAAGTCGTTTTGGAATCGTTTCCTATAAAACCGGCTCGTTCTTTTTCCTGCTTTCCCGCGTTATTGGTGCCTCTTTTCGGATGTATCTTGTTGTGAATGTATTACATCTTTTTGTTTTTAAAAACTACGAGATTCCATTTATCGCTACAGTGGCTTTTTTTATTCTTCTTATCCTTATCTATACCTTTCGGGGAGGGATAAAAACGATTGTCTGGACCGACACACTGCAAACTACCTTTATGCTCGGGGCTTTGGTGCTTTCCATTGCACTGATTTCGAAGGAAATGGGGGAGGGGTTGTTTTCGTTAAGCCGACAGGTTTTTGATGATGGCCTTTCGCGTTTGGTGTTTACGGATATCAATTCAAAACAACATTTTTTGAAGCAATTTTTTAGCGGAATGTTTATTACGATTGTAATGACTGGTTTGGATCAGGACATGATGCAGAAGAATCTTACCTGTCGTAACCTTAAAGACGCGCAAAAAAATATGTTTTGGATGAGTGCCTCGTTGGTGCCTGTAAATTTTATTTTTTTAATGTTGGGAGGTTTTTTAATTCTTTTTGCCCGTTCTAAAGGGATGGCCATTCCGTCGACAACCGATGATTTGTTTCCCCTCATCGCGCTTCAGTATTTAGGACCTGTAGCAGGGATCGTTTTTATTATTGGGCTGATTTCGGCTGCTTATAGTTCGGCCGACAGCGCCCTGACTTCACTGACCACAGCTTTCTGTGTCGATTTTTTGAATTTTGAAACGCGAAGTGATTTGTCGGAGGAGCGCGCAGTGGCTATCCGCAAAAAAGTGCATATTATGGTCGCTTTTGTCATTATGGCGGTAATTGCTGTTTTCCATGCGATTAATGATGCTTCGGTTATTTCAAAATTATTCACGGTGGCCGGGTATACTTACGGGCCGTTGCTTGGGCTTTTTTCTTTTGGCTTGTTCACCCGTTACCGGGTTATCGATCATTGGATTCCGCTGGTGGCCTTTGCTTCGCCGGTGATATGCTATATTTTGAGTCGAAATTCAGCCGATTGGTTTAACGGGTACCATTTTGGGTTCGAATTGCTTATTGTGAACGGTTTACTTACGTTTGCCGGGTTATGGCTCTTGCGGAAAAAATCATAGAGCTTAACCATTTAATAGTTTCCTTATCTTTACAACAGAAAAAATGCAGGTGTGATACCGGGCTGACAGCAATACGAATCCGCAAGCACGAAAGCATTGCAAAAAGGGCGTTACATCTTATTTTAACTTAAATTATTTTTCTGATGAAAAAGTTTTTTCTTTTTTTCTTATTGCTCTTAGGGGTGGCACCCCTGGTAGGAGCCCAAAGCCGACAGGTTGTTACTCAGAACGACAACGGAATTGCCTGTACCCTTCCCGCTACGGCATTAATTATTGAGGTTACCGTGGAACGCATGGATTCATATCCTGGTCCGCTGGCCGATTATGCCGGGCCGTTGCTGGGTATTCAGCATCCATTGCGCCAACGACAAACTTCCTATCGGATTACCGGCGTAGCGCTACGTGATTATGTGATCAGTGATTTAGCTACTTTTTCACGTTTACACTATTCAGGCGAAAAATCGAAGGAAGAACAACGTAGTATGGTTTCCCTGCATACGAATGGTACATTGGCTGGAATAAATATGCCGGGTTTGTCACCATCGGCCTCTCCGTCTTTTTCTTATTCTTTGCCTGAATGGAGCATGAAAGCGCCTGATTATGACCTTTATCTTTCATGCCCCAGCCAGGTTACTGTTACCGATACACTGGTTCAACTGGTTACCCTGGATGGCACCACGGTGCGGGATGTATCTTATTCACAGCGGGTTATTGCCTATCAGGAAGCGGATAAGGCCAATGATTTTGTGGATAAAATTGAGCGGATCAGAAGCGAACGGATGAATCTGCTTTCCGGATACCAGGAGGTGGCTTATCCGGAAGGAACACTCCGCTATATGGACGGTGAGTTTCAACGGATGGAAGAAGCGTATTTGTCGCTTTTTCGCGGAGTTCAGACCCGGGAGGAGAAGGTGTTTACTTTCTTTGTTATCCCTGAAAAGCAGCACTTGAAGAAACCATTATTTGTATGCGGATTTTCGGAAAGTGACGGGGTGAGCTATAGTGGAAGAACCGCAGGAAAAGGGATAGAATTGCATTTTCATGCCGACAATATCCCGGAGGTTTCTTCTCCCGAGGTAAAAGGTCTCACTTACCGCCTGCCTGTTGCAGGTAGTGTAGTAGTGCATTATGTGCATGAAATTCTAGGTGGCGGTGTTTTCCTGTTTCCCCAATTTGGTCCGGTTATTACGGTTCCTGCTTCAACACACCCATCGGCAATGATTGATCCAAAAACGGGGGCTGCCACCAGTATATCAATGGATTAGTTTATTATTACCGTATGCCTTCAAATATACGTTGATACAGTTCGCCAAAGAGGGGGATAGGGTCAGTGCGGTAGTTGAGGGCATTGATCAGGGCAATGATCCAGAAAATAAGCATAACCACGGCCAGAATCCATCCAATAATGGGTATCCATCCCAAAAGCAGCACAGTAAGGTTAATCCCTAATGCCTGGCGGAGATGAAAAGTTAAAAAGGGTGTCCGGCCGTTTCGCAGTGCCAGTAGTGCAATTATCCATCCTAGAATGGTAATGTAGCTGATGGTTCCAAAAAGTACTTCGTCTTGTTTATTCATTGTTTTAATGGTTTATGGCGTTATAAATGCGTTGCAGCCGCATCAGCAGTTCTTCTGCGTGCTGCAGAGGCAACATGTTGGCGCTGTCTGATTTTGCGTTGGCGGGGTTCGGGTGCGTTTCCATGAAAATTCCGTCGGCACCGGCTGCAATACCTGCACTTGCAATTGTCCGGATAAGCTCAGGCATTCCTCCCGTTACTCCGGTGGGTTGGTTGGGTTGTTGAAGTGAATGGGTGACATCCAGCACTACCGGCACTTCCTGTGTCTTCATCCATGGAATCGATCGCATATCCACAATTAAATCCTGATACCCGAAGGTTGTTCCTCTTTCTGTTAGTAAAATTTGTGCATCACTAACCGATTTTACCTTCTGCACAGCATACTGCATGGCCTGAGGTGACACAAATTGTCCTTTTTTAATATTTACTGCTTTTCCGGTACGTCCGGCTGCGACCAGCAACTCTGTTTGCCGGCATAAAAATGCAGGTATCTGCAGAATGTCTACATATTCCGATGCTATTTCGGCTTCCTGTGGGGTGTGTACATCGGTGAGCACCGGTACCTGTAGGCTATTGCGAATCTCTTTTAGTAATTCCAGTCCCTCTAAATCACCAATCCCGGTAAAGGAATCGATACGACTGCGGTTGGCTTTTCGGTACGAAGCCTTAAATATGAATGGAATATGGAGCCGTGTGGTGATGGCTTTGAGTTCGGCTGCAATTTGCATGGGGAGTTGGGTGTTCTCAATTACACATGGCCCGGCAATAAGGAAAAAGGAACTTTTATTCTTAAAAAGCAATTCCGGATTCAGGTTCATCATTTTTTTTCCTGCAAATATACAAATAATGCATCGTAACTGTTGTGTTAAACACTTTCATCTGACGTATGTTTTGCCGGGGGAACCATGAAATTGTTTCCGGGATGCTGAGCGATTTGAGAAAAATGTAATACCTTCGGTTTTCTTTTGCTCTGATGCTATGAAACGCAGATGATTTGATAGGGACACGATAAATAATTATTTTTGAGAACAGGAAGTTTCTTCCTCCCTTTAATAAATGGATTCTATGCAGATGAACGTTTACCGGATTATTATTTTTGGTCTGACGCTGGTTCTTTGCAGGTGCTCGCGACCTGAAGTGCAACTTCCGG
This sequence comes from Bacteroidia bacterium, assembly GCA_009930445.1. Taxonomy (GTDB): domain Bacteria; phylum Bacteroidota; class Bacteroidia; order Bacteroidales; family BM520; genus BM520. The sequence continues at coordinate 5,084 of RZYD01000085.1, forward strand.
AATTCTATACACAGCAATATTTTTCTTCTGCCATACCTTATTATGATTTAGTGGGGCATGATAATGATATTCCTTTGGCTTTTTTGGGTGTGGAGATGGAGGCGGTGGATTCTGTGTTATTGGAAGGAAACCAGGGGGAATTACACGCCTATTGTGATCAGGAAAAGGGTTGCATTCATATTTCGGGTTATTATGGCTATCCGGCCGCGCTGGTCAACCTGACGTTATGGGTCGATGGCTATCCTGTTTCGTATTTACTACGCAACAGCGCATCGGGTTATGTGCCGCTGATGGCGGAGAGTAGCATTCGATTGGCAAAAGTAAATCATACCCGTAGAAGGGTAATGATTTCTTATAACCGGCCTGTGGAGCAATGGTTTATTTACTGTGGGAAATTTCGGATACCGGATCGTTTCTATAGCTCTGGCAATGGAGTGCTCACCCTGTACATTCCGGTGGAAGCGCAATCTGTTGCGGTTTCTGAGCTGTTGATTGCCGGCAGCGACGGGGTGAATTTTAGCAATACCCTGCGTATTCCACTGCATTTCGGTTTGGTGGCTGATCAACCGGAATAACTGTGCAGTCATGTGGAGATCAGGTTTGTACCCTGACAACCGCATCCGGTATACCCCATCGCATAGGCCAAATACGGTGAGGCTGTTTTGGAATAACCGGGAATGGCTGATAAAAGAGCTGTCCGAAGTGTTCAGACAGCTCTTTGGGCTATTATTTCATTAAAAATTGTAATTCATCTGAGTTACTGATTTCTCTGATGGCTTCATTATGTTTAAAAATTCTTACCGGCTTGGGGCCTGTCAGCGTCAGGGTGTTGTTTTCGATTTGCAGTAAACAGGCTTCGCGAAGCCCTACGACATACATTTGAGGGTTTACCACCAAAAATTCCAGAATACGCTGTTCACGGGTTTCTCCACCATGGCCCTGTGGATTGGCGTCGAGATAATGGGGATTAATCTGGAAAGGCACCAGATTAAGGCAGTCAAAACTTTCCGGTTCAATAACAGGCATGTCGTTGGTTGTCTTCAGCGACGGGCAGGCCACATTACTACCGGCACTCCATCCCATATAGGGCACACCTTCGAGTACGCGTTCGCGGATAGGTTTCATCATGCCGAGTTTGTGCATCATATACACGAGGTGGAATGTATTACCACCCCCTACAGCGATTGCCTGTGCTTCCGTGATTGCCTTAACGGGGTCGTCGCAGCGATGGATCGACCGGATTGTAGTTCCGAGTTCCTTAAAAACAGTGGCTACACGGTTTTCATAGGTGTCGTAAGAGGCTTCCAGCCCCTGGTCGGAGAGGTTAATTCCCGCATAGGGGATAAACAGGATTTCTTTGGCCGTTGTGGAGTTGAGGAATGTTTTAATGTGTGGGCGGGGCCATCCTAAATAGGCCTCCCCAAAATTCGTGGAATTGCTGATCAGCAGCATTTTTCTTTTCATCGTCATTATTTTTTATTGTTCATCTGTTTTTATCGATATTTTTACAAATATATTGATTTTGTTATTTTTTTATCGTGATTTCGTAATTTTACCTGCTGAAACAGGAAGCTATGGAGAAAAAAAGTGTTATTGCACTCCGGGATGTAAGGCTCTACCAGCGGGAGATGCTGGTTTTAAGTGAAGTATCTTTTACCATTGAAAGTGGTAGTTTTGTATATCTGGTTGGAAAAACCGGTACCGGAAAAAGTACGCTGCTGCAATCACTTTATGGTGAGGTGCCCATTGCAGCGGGCGAGGCTAAAGTGGCCGGTTACGATCTTGTCAGGCTTTCGCCACGCGAAATTCCTTTGCTGCGCCGAAAATTGGGTATCGTTTTCCAGGATTTTCAGCTTCTTACCGACCGGTGTGTTACGGATAATTTGCTTTTTGTTCTGAAAGCTACGGGTTGGCGTGATAAACAGAAAATGGCCGACCGTATGGAGGCAGTGCTGGAAATGGTAGGTCTGAAGACCAAAGGATACAAAATGCCGCATGAATTATCGGGCGGTGAGCAGCAGCGTGTAGTAATTGCCCGTGCTTTGCTTAATAATCCCGAGCTGATTCTCGCCGATGAGCCAACCGGAAACCTTGACCCGGATACTTCTCACGGCATCATGCAACTGCTTTTTGATATCAGTAAAACGGGCACCGCTGTTTTAATGGCTACACACGACTATTCGCTTTTCCGTAAATTTCCCTCGCATATCATTAAATGTGAAGGAGGACGGGTCAATACTTCAGATTATCTTTTTTATTAATCGAAGATTAATTCAATAAGTTTTTGGGCATTGTGGGTGTTTGAATAGAATCCATTGAGGGTTTCTTTGCGAAACTGCATCTCATTCGTGGTATAGGGTATGTCGGCAATACCGCTCAGAATTTCGATGAATTCGTCGGCTGTTTCGGCGTGATGAACCAGTTTTCCAATTACAGTTCCGTTGTACATGGCTTTATTGGCAAGGATGTGCCGGCCTTGATAAATAGTATTTAAAAGTTTGAGTTTCAGGCCTGTAGCCTGAAAAGTAACCATCAGATGTGCATGTGCCTCAGTGATGAGTGTATTCATTTCGGGTGTAGTTGGGTTAGGTACCAGGGTAATATTCGGTTGTTTCGCAACTACTTCATTAATTTTACGGTCGGGATTTAGCCCGGCAAAAAGGATAGGTAATTGGCTGAAAGGGGCTATTTTTTCTGCAATAAAAATCCCTGCCCGGATATTTTCGGCTACGGAAAGGTTTCCGTGGTAGAGTACATAATCGCCGCGGCCGGGTCGCCCTACGATGCAGTCGTTTTCATGGAAACTGGGGAGATGAATAATCTTTTTATCCGGGAATTTCTTTTTAAGATACGCTGTATCACTGTCACTTACTGCCAGCATCAGGTTGGCATAGCGAAGTACTTTTTCATAGAGCCGTAGTTTGAAGGCTTCGATGAGGTAGTATATTTTCGGCCCGGGATTTTTTTCGGCTTTAAAAAGATTGTAGTAATACTGATGTTCAATATTGCTTTCTCTGTAAATTTTGAACCGTTTTTTTAATCGGGGGTCATTGAGAAAAAAACAGGAGTGAAGCCCTTCGAAAAGAATGGGATAGTCATCGGCCAGCAGGTGTTGGATCAGGGCTTCGTTATTGCGGCTTTGAACAATATAGGGCTTCAGGCTTCCGGCAGATCCCATGCCGGTTTTTCTCTGGTAGTAATGCAGTTCATAGCAAAGTGATTCCAGTTCGGGTGCCGGTCCACGGTCATATTCAAAACAATGCAGGTGGATTTTAATCCCGGCGTTATATAGGGCGCGGATTTTATAATATACATCAATAATTCCTCCGAAGTTTGGCGGGTACGGAATGTTAAAGGAGATGATATGTAAATGCCGCTCATCCATAGCGTTCAAAAATAGCTAAAAGAATTTTCTCTTCCTCTTCCCAGCGTAATTCCTGTACTGCGTGCTTAAGGTTTTTTTTCCAGCGTTTGTATTGCACTTCGTCGGCCAGTGCCTCATTAAGAGTTTGGGCAATCTGTGCGGGTTGATGGCCTGGAATAAAGGCTCCAATGTCGTATGTTGTAATTATCCGCTCAATTTCGGGCAACCGGGAGGCAATAACCGGCACCCCCGAATGAATGTAATCGAAAAGTTTGTTGGG
>RZYD01000549.1 GCA_009930445.1 Bacteroidia bacterium
CTATTACCGGCGAGGCCGTCGCTTTTACCGGGTGGAGCCAACGCTGCACGATGGTATTCTTGGCGATAAAGGCATTTACAGCAACGGAGAAGATATGTTTAAATGGGATCAATCGTTGTACCATGCAACGCTGATTTCAGACAGCATGCTCAATCAGGCCTTTTCTCCTTTCAGGCTGTGGGGTAGAAGGGAAATTCCCTATGGGTATGGTTTCCGGATTAAAAAAGACACCGACGATAAAACTGTAATTTTCCATAACGGGTTATGGGAAGGGTTCAGGCTCAATTACTATCGGTATGTAGAAGATCAATGCAGCGTATTTGTAATGGATCACACAAACTTAACGGTTACAGGAGTAATTGCCCGAAGGCTCAAAACGCTTATGGAACGCACAGAAGACTACCACGAGACGCAGCAGTTGGTGGAGATAACGGTTGAAAAAGGGGCCAAAGCAGCCCTGGAATTTTACTTTACGCTAATCGTCGAACAACCGGAACTGATCATCAATACCGATAAAATCATTGATGTGGCATTCTATTTCAGCCAAAAAGGAAAATTTCATCCGGCCAACGAGCTAAAAACAGTATACGATTTCTTCCAATCTGAATATGCCTGCAAAAAATCATCCGGATTTTGTCCGACCACCGGGTAAGCAGATTCCGAAAGAAATAAAAACCGAAGATAATTCGTTATTTTACAAGCCCAATCGTATTGCAAGCACAAATTCTGTCGTACGATTGCATACCCTCGTTCACCGATTAGTGAAAGATATTGTATTTTCGTAAAAAAAAACGTAAGCTATGAGAACACTATCCTTTAAAATTATACTCGTGATTATCGGGTTAGGAATTGTTTCCTGTGTCCCAACCAAACAATTTAAAACACTGGAAGAAGAGTGTTTGAAAGAGCGAAGCGAACTAAAAAACCGGATGGAGCAACTGGAAACCCTTTCCAATGAACAATCGGCAGCGCTATTAAAGCTACAGAAGGCAAACAACGCGCTGACTGCGGATACCACAGCATTGGGGGAGGCGTTGCGAGAATCCGGAGCAGACCTAAAAAAACAGCAGACAACCTACGAGCAGATGCTGCAGGAGCATCGTGACCTGCTTTCGGGGAAAAATGCGGAGACAAGTACAATTCTTGAGGAGCTGCAACAGCTAAGAGAAGATGTAATACGAAGAGAGGATGCAGTTAAAATGCTGGAGAAGAAGCTATCGGAAAAAGAAAGTAACCTGAATGCGCTACAACAGGCACTGAGTGAAAAAGAGGCCCGGCTTGAAGAATTACAGACCATACTCGACAAACAGGAAGAAAAAGTTACGGCACTGCGTAAAACCGTGGCCGATGCATTATTGGGATTTGAGGGAAAAGGGCTCTCCATAGAACAGAAAAACGGAAAAGTATATGTGTCGATGGAAGAAAACCTGCTTTTTAAATCGGGAAGCTGGGAAGTCGCACCTAAAGGCATCGAAGCATTAAAACAACTATCAGGCGTGCTGGAACAAAATTCCGACATCAATGTGATGATCGAGGGCCATACGGATCCGGTGCCCTACCGTGGGAGCGGACAGGTTAAAGACAACTGGGATTTAAGTGTGATGCGGGCCACGTCTGTATTAAAAATCATTACCCGTAACAGTACATTAGATGAAAAGAGGCTCACGGCCGCCGGCAGGGGCGAATACTACCCCATTGCCGATAATTCCTTACCGGAAGGCAGAGCGGCTAACCGCCGTACTGAAATTATCCTCACCCCAAAACTCGACGAGTTATTTAAAATTATTGAGACC
>RZYD01000086.1 GCA_009930445.1 Bacteroidia bacterium
GAACGGTCCGGCGGAACCCTGCGTTAGGGTAGTGCCCGAAGGCACTCCCCAGAACAATGCGGAAACCGCATTGAAACGCCGGCTTCCGCCGGACCGTTACCAACAAGCCTAGTAAAAACTCGGTGCATAAATTATTAGTATACTGATGAAACTAAAATAACAATTACAACAAATGAGCTTTAGTAATCCTTCCAAACCTTTTTCTAGTCTATTTGATATAGAGAGTCAAGACATTAGCAAGCTTGTCATTAAGGAAACCTACAATAAGGATAATTGCTTTATTTACAAGGGCAGTGATATAATTGGAGGATTTATTCTAATAAAAAAACAAAATGTAAAAACTATCCTAAAAGTATCTTTTTATAAATCAAAAGCGGATAATAAATATATACCCCGATTAGAGTTTCGTAAAGAAGATAATAAAGGGGATTTGACTAAGTCACGGGGATATGATGTAATTATAAAGTTTGGAGATGGTGATGAGGCAAGAGCATTCTGGAAAGTAATTCATTTTTTGCATGATTTTAAGGATTTAGTTGATTTAGGTGACTTTCATGCTAAATATCAGGCAATTAGCTTTGATTCATATCTCGTTGATTTTAAGACAAAAAAACAAGCTGAGAAAATACAAGAATTGGCTTCACTGACTGAAAACATTAAGCTATCAAAAAATGAAATTAAGGAATTATTATTCCCTCAAAGAAGAAATACAATCCACTGGTTTTATGCATTTATAAAAGACTTGCATAACAATCAAGGAATTAAGGCATTTGATAGCTATAGAAATAAACACTCAATTGGAGAAAACGGAGAAGAAGCGATTTGGCATCATTTTTTAAAAAACAATGATTGGATTATTGGACTAAACGTAGACATTAAATTTATTCGAGATTTATTATCAAAACAAAGAGTGGGTAACCCTAACTCAAAAGGAGTAGGAAGTCCTGAAGTTGACATTTTAGGAATTTCATATTTCACCACATTGATAGAACTTAAGACAAGTAAGACTCAAATTTTTAATTCAGTAAAAACAAACAAATCCAGAGCAAATACATGGGATTTCTCCAGTAATTTTATTGAGGCTTATAGTCAAACCTTATCTCAGCGTTCAGAAATTTCTGAAACCAAAAATATCGTAGATGATGATGGAACTATAATTGACACAAAAAGACATCGAATTCTTGACCCAAAAGCAATTTTAATAATAGGAAATAGAAATGTGGAATTTCCACACACAAGAAAAACCGAAAGTGATATAAAAACTGACTGTTTTGAAAGAATTAGAAGAGATAGTAGAAATGTCGAGATAATTACTTTTGATGAATTATTTGAAAGAGCATTTCATATTGTATTTACAGAAAAATTACCTGAGAATTGGTACGAGCTTGAACCCGAAGAGTTTAAAAGGACAATTTTAAAAGTAGATTAAAAAATACTATATATTAATTAATTGTAATAGAAGGCCAGTTGGTAACAATGTATAAAAATAATAGCCGGGCTAGTAGTAAAATCAAGGGTTGTAGCCCGCTTCAACTTTCTTGTAACTTGACAGGAAGGTACAACGCAATCGGCTACTATTCTTATACTTAACGTTAGAACCAATGCAAGAAAAAAAGACACGCAGACAGATTTTGGGAATAACGACATATTTTGACGTAGGCTCGACATATTTTTGAAATTTGAAAATAGGGAAGCCGAAAACTAATTAGAGTAGGCAGAATTAAATAATTATAATCATGGCTAATTTTTATTGCGAGTATTGTGGTGCAAAATACTCAAGCGTTTCGAGTTTAACAAGTGGTTCGTGTCCTAAACATCCAAATGGCCCTAACAAAGGAAAGCATAAACTTTATGAAGGAAGCGAGAAAAGCCAATATACTTGTAAATATTGTGGTGCAAAATACTCAAGTATTTCAAGTTTGACAAGTGGCTCATGTCCAAAACATCCTAGTGGTCCGAATAAAGGAAAACACGCACCAGCACTTTAAAAAGATAAATATTGGTAGGGCGTGTACGCCCTACCAATATTATTAAGTTGATTAATTATTTTGAGTTATAATTTTATTTAAATTTTATGGAAGCATCAACAACAGTTAATAAAATGTTAGCAGGGAATAGAATTTTTGTTCCGACTTATCAACGTGCTTATTCTTGGGATACTGAATTTGATAAAAGCAAAACGCCAAAGCAAGTAAACGTTTTTTTATCAGATTTAGAAGATTACAACAAGAGTTTAGCCACGACATCATATTATTTTGGTCATTTTCTTTTTGAAGAAAAATCAGAAAGTAATTTTGGAGTTATTGACGGACAGCAAAGACTAACAACAATTTTGATTTTTCTTTCCGCTTTATTTTCAAAATTAAAATCAATTCGGACTTTAACCGAAAATGAAGAAGTGCTTTTTGAAAATATGATTAAGCGAAAATCAAATTATATCTTTTCAACAGTTGATTATGACAATCAATTATTTAAAGACTACGTTGTTGACCAAACTAAAAAGAATAGAAATGGTCTGGAAACCGAATCAGCAAGACGAATAGTAAATGCTTTCGACTTTTTTACAAAAGCACTATCCGACAAGGACGAAGTGTATTTGTTAAAAATGCTGAAAACTGTAAATGAAGCATCTTGCTCAACACATCCAGTTAAAAATGAATCCGAAGCAATTCAAATGTTCATTTTTCAAAACAATCGTGGCAAAAAGCCTTCAAACTTGGAAATTATTAAAGCCCAGTTTATGTTTAATGTTCACCTTTACGGTGGAGATGAAAAAGATAGTTTGATTGATGAAATAAAAAACAGATTTGAGAAAATTTATAAATCAATTTCGTCTATTGAATACAAAATTGACGAAGATGATGTTTTAGTATACACATTACGAGTTCATTTCAATTCACTTTGGGAATCAAATGCAATTGATAAAATCAATAAACTATTATCAGATAATAATCCAATTCCTTTTATCAAATCATTTACAAACTCGCTTGCAGTTAGTTTTGAACATTTGACAACATTTTTCGGAAAAGACGAAAGAGAAAATATTGAAATCCATTCATTAATAACATTAGGTGGTTTTGCAACAGCAATCCCATTTGTTATTAAGGCTTATTCTTTCGGACTGCAAACAAAAGAGATTTGCAAAATTTGTTCATCAATGGAAGCAATGGTTTTACGTCACAGACTTATCGGAACAAGAGCAGAACTAACATCAAGAATTAATGATGTATATCAAAGTTTCACATTAGAGCACCCCGACATTAAACCTATAGTCGACAGAATTGAATGGATGAAAAATGTATCAAATGATTCTTGGTGGTGGGCTTATTGGAATAAAAATGAATTAGAAAAATCAATTCAAGGCGGAATGCACCATTCAACAGCAAAATTCTTACTTTGGAAATATGAAAATTATCTTGAAAATCAAGGAAAAAGCGGTTATTCTGTAACACGTTTTGATAAGATTGAAAGCCCTGAATTAGAACATATTGCACCACAGACACCGACAAATGGAGAACCAATTGCAGCAGGTTATTGTGAATATGATGAAGAATTTAGAAACCAATATATTGACTGTTTAGGGAATTATTTACTTCTTTCAAAATCTCACAATTGTTCCGTTGGAAACAAACCATTTATCGAGAAAAGAAGTTCATATAATCATCTTGGACAGCAAAGAGAAATTCAAAATATGACTTCGGAATCGGAAATTTGGGATAAGGAAAAAATCAGTCTGCGTAAAGACAAAATAGTGAAATTTATACTTGAAAACTTCTAAGAAAATAATGCACATGGCTCTAACAACGTGTATAAAACATTTGGCAGTCAGTGGTTTATCAAGCGTTTCTGCTCGTATCAAAAGTAGTTGTAACTTGACAGGAAATCGCTTCGAAATGCCAAACGTTTCATACACGCAGCCGTTAGGTGCAAGCTAAAAAAATAAAAATCAACTATGGATACTATTACAATGACCATGTCTTCCATAAGACATATAGAAAATGCGAAAGTGGAAGTTCCTTTAGAAAGCGGAGTATATGCCTTCGTTGGAAATAATGGGTGCGGAAAAAGTACATTATTATTGTCATTAGCTCAATTGATTTCTAGACATCATCTAAGTATTTTAAAAAAAGAAGACTACAACGGTGATTCTTATATTCAATTCGATTACGAAGGTAAGTCTGACAAGTGGACGGAGAAGAGGGGATGGTGGACTTCAAATATTTACCCTAAAAGTATTCGCTTTAATGGTTTATACGAAGGAAGCTTATTTTATGGAACTCGCTTTAATGATTCTAGAGTAATTGACAATCTTCTGGCAACTGGAAAAATAAAAGAAGATGATATTGTCGACTCAGATTCCTATGTCAAACAAAAGCTAAGTTTTATTCTTCATGGGGATAATTCTCATTATTCCGGGCTGATGAGAATAAGAAACAAACACATAACAAGTGAGCTTGGACTTTCTAATGCGCCATATTTTAACCGTGTAAGAGGGAATTTGATAAGTCAATACAGGATGAGTTCTGGAGAATGTTTACTTATCTCGTTATTACACTTCTTGTATAATTCTATTGTAAGAAAATCATTACCAATTCATAAAAAAGTTCTTGTCCTAATTGATGAAATTGAATTGGCATTGCATCCTATTGCAGTAAGCAGACTTATTGACCTTTTAAACGAATTGGTGAAAGGAAATAGTAATTTAGTTGTTATGTTAACAACTCACTCTCCTGAAGTTATTCGAAAAATAAAACCTAGCAATTTATTTAAAGTAAATAATGAGAATGGCTCAATTTCAATCGAAAATAATTGTTACCCGAGCTATTTGATTCGTGACGTGTATAGTCATGACGGATTTGACTATTTATTATTAGTCGAAGATATATTGACAAAATTCGTTGTAGATAAAATCCTCAATAAAGAAAGCCTTAAAAATAGTAGATTAATACATGTTGTCCCCGTTGGTGGTTGGTCAAATGTCCTGAGTTTACACAAAGAATTATTAACATGGAATGTCCTGGGTTTAGGAAAGCAAATTGTAAGTATTCTTGATGGAGATATTAAAGATGAAGTTGGAGACGAATACAAGGATATTCGCAAACTCTTCATCCCAATAAAAAGTATTGAAAAATTCCTTTATGAAATAATAGTTGAGAAACCAAATCCTAAAATAAAAAAGGTGTTGAATGATAAGTATTTTACTATCAATTCAATTGACACATTACTAGGTGAACACAGTATGAAATATACGAGTACTCCCGACCATCCCGAGAAGAAACTATATTTTCGACTAAAAAAGGACTTAGAAAAAAGGGGAATTACAGAGGAACAGTTTACGCATAATCTGTGTGATGATTTATTAGAATTAATTGATTTTTCAAGTTTCATATCTTCATTGACAAGATTATTAACTAGAAAATGAAAAGCCAGCACCTAACACGGTACATATTGCAGGGCGGGGTTCGGTGGTACGCCAACTGCGGATTCTCGTTTCGCAGTTCCGTGTCCTTCGGACAGGAACGCTCTTCGAAATCCGCCCCGACAACATGTACCAACCGTTAACGGCAAGGTTAAAGAGCGACACATAAGCATCACAAAAAACAACAACGATTGATTATGAAAAACAATAACTTACTTGCATCTGTAGCTTTATTCAGCGAACTGTATAATAGTGAAAAATTTAGGAGTATTCCAGATATTTTGGCAGAATTCATAAAAGGTGCAGTAGTTTTTGAGAAAAATCTTAATCTTAATTCTACCGAAATTAGAGAACTTTTAAATAGAACTTATGGTTTTGATATTCCAGAATCAGTTATAAGAACTACATTAAAAAACAGATTAAAAGATATTGTTTCAAAAGGTGTTGACAATTATCATTTTGAAATGACGGTATTTGAAGATTATAAAAATTTCAAATCTAATGTTGAGATAATTAACGAAAAGCAAGACAATATTCTATCTGAATTATATAAGTTCATTGAAATCAAAAAAAACACACTTCTCACTGAGCCTGAAAAAGCAAATGTTTTTAAAAATTTCTCTCACTTTTTGATGGACAATGGTTATTCAGATAAGTACTCAGAGTTAATTGGTGCTTTTGTGGTTTCAAAAGATGCTGATTTAACCTTCAAAGAAGAACTTGGTGCAATTAAGGAAGGTTTGATTTTATATCAAGGAATTAATTATTCAGCAGACATAAATCAATTAGGAAGTTGGAAAGATGAACTTACAATATACTTAAGCACTGAACATTTGTTTAATTGCCTAGGATATAATGGTTTGTTGTATGGGGAAATCTTTAATGATTTTTTAAAACTTGTTAATGAAATAAACCGAAGTCAAATTAATAAAAACGAAAAGAAACTAATTGAATTGAAATATTTTCAAGAGACATATGATGAAATCGACCATTTTTTTTCATCCGCAGAATCAATAAAAAAAGGATACAAAAGGCTTGATTCTTCAAAAAACGCTATGGTAAATATTTTGAAAGGATGCGATGATGTTAGTGATATCAAAGAAAAACAAGTCAATTTTTTCTTGGAGCTGAAAAGAAAAGGAATCACATTACAAGATTATTCCTTTGATATTGAAAAATCTCAGTACAATGTTGTAGACGGTTCGTTGATTGGAGATCTTAAAAAAATATCAGAAGAAAAACATATACCATTTGATGAGGAGTATTGTGCTACTTGTTTAAGAATATTTACAAAAGTCAATACCTTTCGTCGAGGAGTGAATAATGTTCCTTTTGAAAAAATCAAACATATCTACATAACAGAAAATAATTTTGCCAAATATCTAGGCCATAACAACACAGTAAAGTTTGGAGAAAGAGATATAGCTTTTGCGAAGGATATTGATTATGTAATTAGTAAGTTTTGGTTTAAATTAAGAAAAGGTTTTAATGACAAAGCAGCATTACCAATAACTTTCGACTTTGTTACTAAAGCAAAAATAATCATTGCATCACATATTAATAATGCAATAAGCACAAATTATGACATACTCCAAAAAAAGTTCAAAAAGGGTGAATTGACAGAGGAACAAGCAATTGAGTTAAGCTATGCTTATAAAGAAAAACCAAACACACCTGAATTAGTAACGCCAGAAAATATTGATGACTCCTTATTGTTTTTAACTAATGAGAATTTCATTGAAGATTTTTTGAGAGAGAAAACACGAAAAGAAACAGAGCATAAGGAAGTTCTGCAAAAAAAAGAATTGTTAGAAAAGGAACTTCAAAAATATAAGCAAAAAGAACTTGAAATTGAGAGATTAAGAAAAGAACAAAAAGCTGAAGATGATTACAAAAGACAACAGGAAATAATAGATAAAGACAGTAAAGACTATGCACAATCGCAATGGGATATTACGAAAACACGCAATTTTTCAGATTGCAAATATTTGCTTTTTGTGTTCTTATTGACAAGTCTACCTGTTTTTATTGGATTAATATTGAAGTTGTACTCTCCATTAAATCAATGGTTAAAGACAATTGGTAATTATCAACTATTAATTTGGCTGGTATTGTCAGCGATATTCATTTTTGAACTTATAGGACGTTCTTATATTTTTGATAAGGAAAAAATTAAAAATGGTTGGAACTTCCTTAAAATAGTGATGTCGTTAAAATATGGAGAATATAAATCTAATAAAATCAATGAGTTGACTAATGAGTACAAACAAAACCCAGCCGTTAACACGCGGTATAGTTAATTGCCGGAGCAGTGCGTATTCGAGCAGCACATCTTGTATCAAAAGTAGTTGTAACTTGACAGGAAAGTGCTTCGAAATCGGCAACTAACCATACCGCCAACCGTTACAGGGCATTATGAGAAAAAACCGTTCACCGTAGTAAAAATCTGACTTGATATACAGTACTAAAAACAAAAAGGCTATAATTTTTTAAATAAATCATTTATTAACAATTAAATTTTATCATTATGACTAAAAAGAATTTACTTTACTTATTGGGATTAATTGTATTATCAGCTTCATTTTCAAGTTGTGCAACAATTATTGGTGGTAGTAAATATTATGCTAAAGTCCAAGTACCTGACCATCCAGATGCAAAAATTGAACATAAAGGAAGTTATAAAGGAACTGGTGAAGCTTCATTTAAAGCTAAAAGAAGAGATGCTGATAATTTTTCAATTACAGTAAAAAAAGAAGGTTGTGAAGACCAAACGAAAACTTTTACACAAAAAAGCTTTCGTGGTTGGGCATTTACAGGCTCTTTACTTGGTTGGACAGGGTTAGTTCCAGGTACTTTTATTCCATTACCATGGGGAATTGCTGTTGATGCTGCAACTGGTGCATGGTGGAAACCTGATATTAATGAGATAGGGGTTACAAAACAAGACTACAATCATTACATCTATCAAATTGATTATACTGGTTGTGATACAAAAACTGAATCAACAATTATTAACAAGGAAACAACTAATTCAGAATCAAAAGCTGATAAATTAAGAGAACTTAAAAAATTGTTAGATGAAGGGGTTATTACTGAAGAAGAATTTGAAAAAGAAAAAAAGAAAATATTAAACGAATAATAACGACCCTGTAACACGCAATATACGTAAGCCGGGGGCTGTGGGAGATTTAAACTTTTGTGCATTTACTCAAAATTCTAACGGTTTGATAGGTTGGAGCTTCGAAATCCCGGCCTACGCATATTGCCACCGTTA
>RZYD01000087.1 GCA_009930445.1 Bacteroidia bacterium
CTCACTTCCCTGATGCAATCGATCGAAGGAGTAGCTGGTTCCCGCATGACCGGCGCGGGTTTTGGCGGATGTACCCTTTCATTGGTGAAAAAGGGTGTTTTTCAAGCCAATGCAATCAAAATTGGAGAGACCTACCGGAAAATTACAGGACTGGAAGCGGTTGCCTATTCTTTTACCCCATCGGATGGCGTCAGTCGCATGACTATTTAACTCCTTCATAATGTAATAATTCTTAGTCTCTTTGCGTTTTTTAATTCAATTTTATAATGTAATTTTGCCCCCATGAAAAAAATCAACAGCATCAGTGTTGTGTTACTTGTGTTAATCCTGACCACTTCTTGTGGAGGAGTGAACAAATTGCTTAAAAGCAATGACTCCGAAGCTATTTATAATGAAGGAGTTAGCCGATATGAGAAAGAAGATTACACACGTGCCCTTCAGCTTTTTGACCATGTTTCCCCACTGCTTCGCGGAACATCAAAAGCGGAAGATCTCGCATACTACAACGCTTATTGTTATTATAACCTGAATGAAAATATTATGGCAAGCTATTATTTTAAGCGGTTTGCCAAAGAATTTCCACGCAGCAAATATGCCGAAGAATGCGCCTACATGGGGGCCTACTGTAAATACCTCGAGTCACCCAAATACAGCCTCGACCAGTCAAATACCTACGAAGCCATTACTGAATTACAGCTGTTTATTAATCTGTATCCTTCAAGCACCCGCATTGAAGAATGCAATCAGCTGATCGATGAATTAAGAAATAAACTGGAACGGAAAGATTTTGAAATTGCCAAACTCTACTTACAGATGGAGGAATATAAGGCCGCATTGACCTCACTAAATAATGTGATAAAAAATTATCCCTCTTCGACGTATAAAGAGGATGTCTTGTATTATCTGGTTTTGGCAAATTACGAATATGCGCAAAATAGTGTATCCGACAAACAAAAAGAACGGTATCAGCAAACCCTGGAGGCTACTCATAAATTCTCTGATGCCTTTCCGGAAAGTAACTACAAAAAAAATATTGAACAAATCATTAAAGATTCCCGTTTAAAAGCTGAATAGTAATTTTATTTTTATTAAAATACAAGTATGGATTATAAAAGAATTAAAACTGATTCTGAGGCTGTTACACGCCAAATGAGGGATTTCGACAAAGAAACTGGTAATATCTATGAGGCCGTGGCAATTCTGGCAAAACGGGCGAACCAGCTTGGAATGGATATTAAAAAGGAATTGGATCAGAAAATTGAGGAATTCGCCACCCCAGCGGATAACCTGGAGGAAGTTTTTGAAAACAGAGAGCAGATAGAAATTGCCAAATACTATGAACAACTTCCTAAGCCAACTCTTATCGCTATCCATGAGTTCCTTAATGATCTGATTTCATACCGTAATCCGCATAAGGAAAATCCGGAAAAGAAAGCATAAACCGACATGCTATCAGGGAAAAAAGTACTTCTGGCGGTTACAGGCAGCATAGCCGCTTATAAAACCGCTTTTTTTGTTCGGCTTCTGGTGTCTAAAGGCGCAGAAGTTCAGGTGATTATGACTCCTTCGGCAAAAAATTTTATCACACCCCTTACTCTTTCAACTTTATCCCGCCGGCCTGTGATAATTGAACCGTTCAACCCGGAAACAGGCCAATGGTCGAACCATGTGGAATTAGGGCGTTGGGCCGATGTTATGGTTGTGGCACCGGCTTCGGCCAATACACTAGCAAAAATGGCTGCTGGAATTGCCGATAATTTTGTTACTACCTGTTTTCTTGCTGCCAAATGCCCTGTTTTTTTTGCCCCTGCCATGGATCTGGATATGTTTAAGCATCCGGCTGTTCAAAAAAATATCCAGACCCTGATCAGTTTTGGAAATATCCTCATAAGCCCTGGGGTAGGAGAATTAGCCAGTGGCCTCACCGGAGCCGGCCGAATGGAAGAACCCGAACACATGCTTCAAATTCTGTTGGATTTTTTTCATCAGAAAAATGATTTTTCAGGGAAAAAAGTACTGGTAACAGCCGGGCCAACCTATGAACCTATCGATCCGGTGCGCTTTATCGGTAACTATTCTTCCGGGAAGATGGGTTTTCATCTCGCTTCGGTTCTTGCCGCATTTGGGGCAGAGGTAACGCTGGTTGCCGGACCCACTGCGCTGGTAACTCCCCCTCAGGTCAAAAAACAGGTTAATGTTAAAACAGCAGCCGAAATGGCTGAGGCATGCTTCCGTCTGGCGGGTGAGTGCGACATCGTTATCATGGCCGCTGCTGTTGCCGATTTCTCCCCGGTCAATCCGTCGGTTTCTAAAATTAAAAAATCGAATAAGGAATTATCCATTAGCCTGATTAAAAATACGGATATCCTCGCTGAATTAGGAAAACGAAAACCCGATCATCAAATCCTAGTCGGCTTTGCCCTCGAAACCGATAATGAAAAAGAAAATGCCATTCGTAAATTGCAAAATAAGAACCTCGATATGATCGTTCTTAATTCATTAAATGATACCGGTGCCGGATTCAATACGAATACGAATAAGGTGAACATTATACTCCGAAACGGCGCTGTTTATGATTATCCCCTGAAGGATAAACTACAGGTGGCCTGTGATGTCGCCTATCGGATAAATGAATTATTGCACAAATAATGCGTAGCTTTGTTAAAATTGATTGATTTATGCTAAAAAATCTGGTTGCTGCTATATTTTTCCTCCTTCCGTTTCCGCTTTTGGCTCAGGAATTTAAATGTACCGTAAGTGTCAGTTCATCAGCGCTTGAAGGTACCGATCGTAGCGTATTTCAGGATATGCAGAAAGCTCTTTATGAATTTGTTAACGATAAAAAATGGACGAGCTACGATTTCAAAGAAGAAGAAAAAATTGAATGCTCTATTCAGATTACGCTTACCAAACGAATCAGCAGTGAGCAATACCAGGGAAAAATAAATATAGCGTTGCGTCGCCCGGTTTTCAATACATCCTACAATTCCCCGGTTTTTAATTATCAGGATAGTGATCTGGAATTTGATTACCTTGAATCAGAGCCGTTGATCTTTACCGATAACAGTTTCGACAGCAACCTTACGGCGGTTATTGCATTCTATCTCTACATGTATCTGGGCATGGATTTCGACACTTTTCAGTACCGCGGAGGAACTGCATTTTATGAAAAAGCCCAGGCGGTTGTCAACAGTGCCCAGGGTAAAAATTACCCTGGATGGAGCTCCTATGAAAGTATGAAAAACCGCTTTTGGCTTGTTGAAAATATGATGAATTCCAGCTATGTTGGAATCAGGGATTTCCTGTACAAGTACCATCGCAAGGGTCTTGATGCGATGGCCGATAATATTCAGCTCGGCCGTTCCTTCACCACGCAGGCCCTGGAAGATCTGCGTAAAGCTTCCCGTCAGAAACCCGGCCTTTTTGCCCTTCAACTCATTCTTGACGCTAAACGAGATGAAATTATTAATATCTATACGGAAGGGATGCCCAACGAAAAATCAAAAATTATTCAGATTATGAATGAAATCGATCCCGCTAATGCTTCCCGGTATCAGAAAATTGAAAATACATCGCTTTAACCTTCGGTCATGCTCTCGCATCTTTTTATAACTAATTATGCTTTAATCGATAAACTGGATATTGACTTTCCGGAAGGTTTTATTTCCATAACCGGCGAAACTGGCGCCGGAAAATCCATCCTTCTTGGCGCTATCGGATTGATTCTTGGAAATCGTGCCGATACTTCTGTCCTTCATGACCTGAACAAAAAATGCATTATTGAAGGAACTTTTTTTATTGAAAACTATTCACTTCAATCTTTCTTTTATGCGGTTGATATTGATTATGAACCCCATACAATTGTACGAAGGGAAATTTTACCTGCGGGCAAAAGCCGTGCTTTTATCAACGATACCCCAGTTAGCCTTAAAGATCTTAAAGCCTTGGGCGACCGATTAATTGATATTCATGGGCAATTTAGCACTCTCCGGCTTGCCGATACAACGGTACAGCTAAGCATGATCGACGAATACGCCCAATCTGCTGCACTTCTGACTGATTATCAATCAGCTTTAAGTGCATTGAATACACAAAAAAAAGAATTGAAGGAAATAGAAGAAAAGGTTTTACTGGCAAAACGGGAAGAAGATTATCTTCTTTTTGCAATTCAACAGATTGAAGAAGTAAATGCCGATGTGTCGGATATCCATACACTGGAATCGCGCCGTAAAGTGCTTGAAAATGCAGAATCTATTAAATCAACGCTTTACTATGCTGCCGGGCAACTTTACTCCAATGAGGAGAATATTGTCAGTACCATGAATTCAATTCAGCGTAACCTGAATGCAATTGCTTCGCTCGACCCAAAATATTATGCACTGAATAACCGGATTGCCAGCCTTGCTATCGAGGCATCAGATATTGGCTTTGAATTGGAGAATTTGAATAATGAGCTTGTAATTGATCCCCGCGAAATTGAAATGCTAACCGAACGTCTGGACCATATCTATGCACTTCAGCATAAATTTCAGGTGAATACAATGGAAGAATTGCTGTTATTGCACAGAGAGATGAAGAGTAAAATTTCGCGGTTGGAAGCCTATGATGACAAAATTAATGATTTGCGACAAAGTATTTCCTTAACGGAGAATAAAGTTGAAGAAGTGGGGGCAAACCTCAGCCGTATAAGAAATAATGCCATTAATCCCTTTTGTGCTGCTATCCGGTGTTTGCTCGACCAGGTCAACCTTTCTGATGCTTCTTTTTCGGTGCAAAATTTGAAAATGCAGGAGCCGGGGAAGGAAGGCTATGATCAGGTTTCTTTTCTTTTTTCAGCCAACAAGGGGGTCGCACCGGCCGAGATTCATAAAGTGGCCTCCGGAGGTGAGTTGTCAAGACTCATGCTGGCCATCAAAGCGGTCTTATCCGGAAAGAAAAAATTACCGACGATTCTGTTTGATGAGATTGAATCGGGTGTTTCCGGAGCTGCTGCGGGGAAAATTGCCGGCGTGCTGGCTGACATGGGAAAGACCATGCAGGTAATTGCCATTACACATCTTCCGCAAATTGCCGGGAAAAGCACCCACCAGTATCATGTAACCAAGAAAACTCCCCTCAAGAAAACTTACAGCGAAATGCGGCTTCTTAATCCGGATGAACGTATTGAGGCGTTAGCACTGATGCTCAGCGACGGTCATGTCACCGTTCAGGCCAGAGACAATGCTCGCGCGATACTTAAGCCGGCATAAAGACAAACTTTTCCATGCTAAACCTGTTTATCCAATTAGAAAATATAACGCTTATGGCCTATAATCTGTTGAAAGGAAAAAAAGGACTAATAACCGGTGCTTTAAATGAAAAATCGATTGCCTGGCAGGTAGCCAGAAGAGCTTCGGAAGAAGGGGCTGAACTGGTTTTAACCAACACCTCTGTCGCCATTCGGATGGGAGAAATACAGCAGCTGGGAAAGCAACTCAATGCTCCTGTTATCGAATCCGATGCCACCAATGTTGATGACCTGGAAAATCTGATCGATAAAACTATGGAACACTTCAATGGTGGCTTTGATTTTGTCCTGCATTCCGTAGGGATGTCTCCTAATGTGCGAAAGCGCCTTCCTTACGATGACCTGAACTATGAATACCTAAAAAAAACTCTGGATATATCGGCTATTTCATTTCATAAACTGATACAAACCCTGAAGAAAAAGGATGCGCTGAATGAGTGGGCCTCCATCGTCGCACTTTCGTATATTGCTGCTCAACGCACGTTGTTTGAATACAACGATATGGCAGAAGCGAAAGCAATGTTGGAATCCATTGCCCGGAGCTTTGGCTATATTTACGGAAGGGAAAAGCATATCCGTATTAATACAATTTCACAATCCCCCACATTAACTACGGCAGGAAGTGGGGTAAAAGGCATCGATGGCCTGATGGATTTCACGGAAAGGATGTCTCCTCTTGGCAATGCCACAGCTGTTGAATGTGCTGATTATATTATCACCTTGTTTTCTGATCTTACAAAAAAAGTTACAATGCAAAATTTGTATCACGATGGTGGTTTTTCAAGTATGGGAATGAGCCGACGGGCCATGCACATGTATAATAAAAGCCTTTCTGGTGAGTGTGAATAAAAAAGAACAGGCATAAAAAAAGAGACCGTTATTTAACGATCTCTTTTTTTGTGGGGAGAGGAGGATTCGAACCTCCGAAGGCTTAGCCAACAGATTTACAGTCTGCCCCATTTGACCGCTCTGGAATCTCCCCGTTTTTCTGAGCCGATGGACGGATTCGAACCGCCGACCGGCTGATTACAAATCAGCTGCTCTGGCCAACTGAGCTACATCGGCACGTTGTAATGAACATCCCCGTATCGGGGCTGCAAAGATAAGTCTGTTTTCCATTTCTCCAACTATCAAAAATTATTTTTTACTCATCGTGACGGTATATTCGTATACCTGTGGTTTGTCAGCTTTCTCCGTAGTTTGCTTATCGTTTTGATCTGTAACTGCTTTCGGTGTATAGCTATAGGAAAGTTTCCCCGAAATATTTTTTAAGCGGAACCGGATTTTTACTTTTTTTCTGACTGAAAGTTTGAATCCACGATTGTGTGTTTTGCCAAAGCGGGCCATTTTAACCAATCGTATTGCCTCTTCATCGCATCCGTATCCTATTCCTTTCTGAACTCCAGCGTCAATTACATCCCCATTTTCATTCACCTGAAATTTTACTAACACATCCCCTTCAATATGTTGTTTGAATGCTTCTTCCGGATAATGCATATTTTCACGGATAAAATCAAGAAATGCCTGTTTCCCTCCCGGGTATTCAGGAAGCTCGGGAAAATGTTTATCACTTCTTTGTTTCTTCGCCATACTTTTATAGGTATCTTTTCAAAGATACAATTTATACTGAATTGTTGTAACCCCTGGAGTGTATGGAATACCAGATTGAAAGGTTTTTCGACCCCTGATTATCGATAAGCAATACCTGATATTCCCCGGATTGTTAAAATATGATAAAATATATCGTTGATTATCAATGATTAAAGAATAAAAACAGTGAAGGTTCGTTTTTTTTATAAAAACAACTTTGCCAGTCATCCATTTTATATATCTTTAACCCGTTAATGAATCAATAAGATGAAAGAACTTGAATTAAATGTAATTCCGCTTAAAGGCCTTGGGGCGTTGTATTTTGGAATGTCTGTAGAAGAAATGACCCAAATTATGGGCGAATCAACAGAAGTTGAGGATATCACCGATGAAGATGATTTCAGTACTACCATATTAAACTATAACGATCTGGGAATCAGTATATTTTTTGAAGGGGTGGATGCTCCGGTACTTGCCTGCATTGAAACCGACAATACCAATTGCATGCTGTTCGGCCAAAAAGTATTTACCCTGTCTGAAGCCCGGATTATTGAGTTAATGAATGAAAATGGGTTTTCCGATATGGATATTGATGATGAAGAGTGGGGTGAACACCGTGTCTCTTTTGAAGATGGATTGATTGATTTTTATTTCCGCGAAGGAGAACTTACCACAATTAATTGGGGTGTGTTGATCAATGATCAGGGCGACGTAGAAGCGCTATAATTCATGGCTGCTTTCCAATGGATGAAAGGTCAGAAGGCTGTCTCTTAAATATCGGTTGCTGACATGCGTATAAATTTCGGTTGTTGTGATGGAGGAATGTCCTAACATTTGCTGAACCGCCCGAAGATCGGCTCCTCCCTCAATCAAATGGCTGGCAAAACTATGACGAAAGGAATGGGGACTGACATTCTTTGTGATTCCTGCCTGAAGCGTATATTTTTTCACCATAGAAAAGATCGCCACCCGTGACAATTTTTTTCCGTGATGGTTCAGAAATATAGAATCTTCGAAACCAGGAGAAATTGTTTGATGTATTCGTGCCATATGGATGTACCGAAGTAACTGTTTTGCCGTTTGAGTACCCATAGGAACCAGCCGCTCCTTATTCCCTTTGCCGATGATCCGAAGGTATTCCTCTTTAAAACAGAGCGAAGACAGGGTAAGTTCCGTGAGTTCGGAAACACGAAGCCCACACCCGTAAAGCGTTTCCAGAATGGCTTTATCGCGTTCACCATGTAATTTGCTTAAATCAACGGCCATTAGGATACGATTTATCTCTTCAACCGAGAGCACATCGGGTAAATGCCGGCCAACTGTGGGCAAATCAATGAGTTTTGCCGGGTTTTTATCCAACAGGTTTTCAATGATCAGA
This sequence comes from Bacteroidia bacterium, assembly GCA_009930445.1. GTDB lineage: Bacteria > Bacteroidota > Bacteroidia > Bacteroidales > BM520 > BM520. The sequence goes on from RZYD01000087.1 coordinate 8,256, forward strand.
TAGGAATAATAACTACGTAACGATGAAATCATACGCGATTGGGTGGCCCGGGAATAATCCGCGCCGGAAAGTGAATCCAAAAATTTTTCCAGCACCTCACGGGTTACCTGCATTGGTGTACAGGAGACCCCGGATTCATTTAGATAATCATAAAAATATTGTAAATCAGATAGATAGGACATTGCTGTCTGTTTTGATAATCCGCGTTCAAGCAATATCCAGCTTCGGTATCCACGTATACTTATCTCCCATTTCATATCTTTCAAAGATACTATTTATTATACAAGGGCTTACCGGGAAAAGTTATAAACGTTTTATTTTTAATAATTTTTTTTCGGCTGAATTAGGTATCTTTAAAGAAATTATATAATTTTGCCGTCCTGAATTTAAAGAGGGTAAACAAATGGCAAAGAAG
>RZYD01000550.1 GCA_009930445.1 Bacteroidia bacterium
AAAAAAGTCCTGTTTGGCTTTCTGCATTTCCACAATGAATTTTTCACCACGTGCACTTTCGCAATAGATATCGAAGATCGCTTTACGATCCGCCTGCATTGCCCCCAGATTTTCATTTCGCAAAAAACGAAGCTCCGTAATTTCCCCTTCTTCTTCACGCAGAAGTTCGTTCAGGAAATCCATTAAGATATCCTTGTTTGCCTCTTCCCCAAACAGCTTTTTAAAGCCAAAATCAGTAAATGGATTGATGTATTTTCCGCCCATAGCATCACCTCATAAAAAGACATTTTCGTGTGAAAAAGGGGTCAGTCCCGTAATCTAGTAATATCGTCAAATGCGACCTAATCCCGCAAATTATCTTCTATTGCGATTCAGTTTCAACGCCAACTTAATTATCCACTACAACCATGTGGCCACTCATACGACAACAACGGCATTCCGACCGTGTCATCAGACACGTATTTCCAAAAGCACTTTTCCAATCATTGGAAAAATCCGTCACATTTCTTCCAATCATTGGAAACTTTTCGGGCCGACTTTCCAACCATTGGAAACCCTCTGTTACGCCCTTAAAACGGGGAAACTTCAGCAATTCGTTCAAGCATTCCTTAAAATCAGACAGCCCCAACGGTATTTCATCCCATCACACCCAACTCCCTGCACCAAACTAAACTTAAGCAGTGCAGGTATTTGCCCACGAATCACGCTAGTCTGCGCGAATGAATAATTCCCAATTCGCGTTCATTGGCGTTATTAGCGGGCGACTAATAGGGACGTAAACGCAGGGCTGTGAACCGTTCGTGTGGGTTATTGTGAACTGGGTCCGTCCGGTCGCGGGCTGGAATCCCGCGATTACTTTACTTACACATCCGGGAAAACCTGCTGTAGGGCATCGGCATCCAGCGCAGCATCAATCCATGCTTCAATCTGCTCAACCGGCGCATCGGCCACCATTTTTTCAATCGCCGGAGTCACCTCGCCAAACCGCTTGCGCAAAATACGCAATAACGTTTTTTGAGCTTCTCTCTGCATCCCCTGCTGCATACCCTGCTCCATACCCTTCTTAATACCCCGTCTTTCCATGGTCGTTACGTAGGTCATTTTTCTCTCCTTCTCAAATTCCTGCAGTTCCAAGTCAAACTGCTCTGCCAACTCATCGGGCAATCTCATCACCCAATCCATAAACAGGTATATATCCATAATCTGCTGTTTGGTAAAGCCTCCGCTATACAAACTTCTGGCCAACACCATCTTTGATCGTTTTCGCTCATCATGATCTTTTTTCGTATCCTGCGTTTTCAGGTGCGCCATAACCACCTTGGCGAAAGGATTTTTACTTTCTTCCAGTTGACTCCACGCTCCCTGTAATCGAAAATCATTGAGTTTAACGGTCGAAAAATCAAATTGTAACCGACAACCCCACATTTTTGTTTCGAACCGGGTGGGGCACCATTTATCGCCTTCGTCGCTTAAAACCGCCAGACTAACGACGTGTCCATCGTAGCGATCGAAAATCCGATAGTGATAGGTATACATCCGGCGCTCGAAGTCGGCTTCCGGCGCACCCTGAACTTCGGTGTGGACGTAGACGACCAGCTCATCGCCGCTTTTAAGCCACACCTTGACCAGTTTATCGGCCAGGCGCTTACCGATCCTGGCATCGCGGACAATCTTCTGGAACTCCTTATCGAGATTCTCGTAGCCCTTTGACCAGTCAATCTGTGCTGCTGCGTCAGAAAAAAACAATTCCATGAAATCCTGGAAGTATTTGTCGAGGATG
>RZYD01000551.1 GCA_009930445.1 Bacteroidia bacterium
TCAGAAAATTGATAGAAAATTTGAATGATTTGGTGGTTCGTGTCGACAATCAGGATCGGTTTCTCTATGTGAGTAGATCCTATTGTGAAACATTTGGCAGAAATAAGCAGCAACTGTTGGGAAAGCCTTTTATGCCTTTAGTCCATCCTGACGATCAAAAGTCGACCGATGAAGAAATGAAAAAATTGCAGGAACCGCCTTATACCTGTAAAATTCGTCAGCGTGCATTAACGCAAATTGGATGGCGGTGGCTGGAATGGAATGATAAAGCCCTATTGGATGAACAGGGCCGGGTTATGGAGGTGATAGGATTGGGCAGGGATATCACAGAAATTGTTCAGGCAGAAAATGCCCTTAGTGCCAGTAAAAATAAACTCCAAACCGCATTTGATATGCTGGATAATGCGGTTTGGGAAATTGATTTTAATACTGGAACGGCGACATACAGTTCAGTTCTTGTCGAATCATTGCCGCGAAAAAATTCCGGGAAACGAGGCTACAATTCCAGCGAAATTTCACTGCAGCTTATTCATCTTGTTCATCCCGACGACCGGGAGTCAGTTTTTACCTGGGGGAAAAGCCTTTTGACGAATAAACCCTTGGCGCATGAAATTGAGTACCGGTTTCTTTTCAAGAACCGGGGTTACATTTGGGTGCGGAATAAAATTCGTTTTTCGGAATTTGATGCCCATGGTAATCCTTTACGGCTAATAGGTGTACAATATGAAATTGAGAAAGAAAAACGTAGCGATATTATTCGTGAAAAATTTAATGCGCTGAACAGTCTGGATTATTTATCTGGATCCTTGACGACTCTTATCGATACCATTGAAAATTTGCTTTCCACCATTTTTGAGGGTTTTCGATTTTCTGTCTGTTTTTATCAGGAGATTGAATCGTATTACAGTTGTTCTTCCGATGGGAATCGATGGTTAAAAACGGAAAAACTATGTGTCCTGTTTAATCAAAAAAAACTTCCTTTGCTTCACCTTTCCAAACCCATACAGATTTCGAAATATTGTGAACCTCCTGGCGGAGATACCCCTCCTGTTTCTGATATTTTAGTATTTCCTTACTATCGGGATGAATTTCTTACTGGCTTCATCGGTTTATCAAGACATGAACTCCATAAAAAATTCAGTGAACAGGATATCGCGTTGTATTCTTCGGTCGTAGAACAGATATGGGTTCATGTTCAATACATTCACGCCAAAAAATTTCTCTATGATTCACAACGCAAAACAATCGAAGCAGAACGTCTGAAGGCAAATTTTATCGCCAATATCAGCCATGAACTCCGAACGCCATTGAATTCAATAATCGGTTTTTCTTCCTTGATTGCCCGGGGTAGCGTAAATCCAAACGATCAGGAGAAGTATTCCGAAATTATTTCAACCTGTGGCAAAACCTTGTTGAATCTTGTTAATGACATTATTGACTTGTCGAAAATTGATGCTGGAGAAATTAATGTTAACCTTACTTCATGCCTGATCAATAACCTTCTGGATCAACTGCTCGTTTCCTTTACCCGTAAGATAACCGCGAAAGAGGTACGGCTGGAATTACAAAAAGGCATCGAGGATAAATTTTTTTCCATACAGACTGATATTATAAGGTTAAAGCAAATTTTTACCAATCTGCTTGAAAATGCGGTCAAGTTCACCTCGCAAGGTACGATTATTTTTGGTTACCGTTTTGAGTCCAATCAACTGATTTTTTTTGTTTCAGATACCGGAATTGGAATTGCACCTGACATGACGGAGCAGATCTTTAATCCAT
>RZYD01000552.1 GCA_009930445.1 Bacteroidia bacterium
CCTGGCATGCAGGCGCTGCACGACCGCCGGGAACTGGAAGAAGAGCGTCGGTTGTTTTATGTGGCGGTAACCCGGGCCGAAAAACACCTCTGTTTATCACATGCAGAAACCAGATACCGCTGGGGAAACCTGACCTATTGTGAACCCAGCCGGTTTATCAACGACATTGATCCACAGTTTCTGGCTGTGGCCACACCCAAATTTCGCCAGCAAATACCCTCAAACAATGGCAGTTCAGGCTTAGGCATAAAAAAAACCTACACACCATTTAGTACAAGGCCTCTGCCCCACCCTGGCACGCCTGCACCGCAAAAGGGTTCACCACCCATTGAACCTTCGCCCATTGAAGAGATTCAACCTGGCTGCCAGGTGGAACATCAACGCTTCGGATCGGGTGAAGTGCTTTCAGTGGACGGAGTTGGAGCCAACAAGAAAGCCACTGTAAACTTTCATCAGGCAGGAAAAAAACAACTGTTGCTGAAATTCGCAAAACTCCATATTCGAAATAAATAAACACGCTAACGGTACGATTACAAAAAATTTATATCTTTGCATCACAACATTTTATCCAAATCCGGGTTTTAGTTAATACTGATTATCCCCACTTAGCAATAAATATTAAGGTACAACCTTTTAGTAAATTAAACCCAAGAAATAATTAAGCAATACTACGCATGGAATACAATACGACGCGAAATAACCTCATTATTCCGGAATACGGAAGAAATGTGCAAAAAATGGTGGAATATGCAAAAACCATTGCCGATAAAAATGAAAGAACCCGTTTTTCCTTCCTGATCGTCAGCGTGATGGGGCAAATCAATCCGCAGGGAGTATCGGGCGGTGATCATCAGCATAAATTATGGGATCACTTGCAGGTTATCGCCGAATTCAACCTTGACGTGGATGCTCCCTACGAAAAACCTGAACCTAATATACTCCATGCAAAACCCGAAAAAGTAGAATACAGCAACAACAATATTGCCTATCGCCATTACGGGAAAAATATCATGCGCATCATCGACAAGGCGGCAGCCATGGATGAAGGGTCTGACAAAGAAGAGGTAGCCCGTATGATTGCGACACACCTGAAAAAATCATATCTGACATGGAACCGTGAATCGGTTAATGATGAGCTTATTGCCGATCAGTTAGCAGAATTATCCGACGGCAAACTGTCGATACCGGAAGGAACAGTTCTGGCCTCCACCAGTGAAATTCTCGCAACACAAAAAAAACCAAAAACGCCAAAAACACAAAACAAAAGCCGCGATAAAGGGAAAAGCTATCGAAAAAATCCACGCTATTAATGAGCTCATTTATTATAAACGGCGGGAAACGCCTGGCGGGGGAAATAACGCCCCAGGGAGCAAAAAATGAAGCCCTTCAGGTCTTATGTGCAACCCTGCTAACCGATCAACCACTGGAAATCGCGAACCTGCCTGACATTTTAGATGTGAATAATCTGATTGATCTGCTCTGCAGTATGGGCGTGGAAAAACAGCAAGTAAACGACACCACCATCAGATTTCATGCACATACCATCAATTTCGACTACCTTAAATCAGAAGCCTTCAGGCTGAAGGCCGGAAAAATCAGAGGCTCCATAATGCTTGCCGGGCCTTTGCTGGGACGATACCAACAAGCATTCATCTCCAAACCCGGAGGAGACAAAATCGGCCGAAGACGACTCGACACCCATTTCCTGGGATTAAATAAACTGGGGGCAGAAATTACATTCGACCCTGACCTTAAAATGTTTAGTGCCAAAAC
>RZYD01000553.1 GCA_009930445.1 Bacteroidia bacterium
GGTGGTTGGTATCTGGCTAACCGCACAGGAGCGGGCACGACGCAGATCACTGTGCGGGGCATCCAGAATCATCTGATCGTTGGTATACGAGTGAATTGTGGTCATATAACCATTCTCAATGCCGAAAGTATCGTGCAGCACTTTAACCACAGGAGCCAGGCAATTGGTAGTACAGGATGCATTGGAAACCGTTTCATCCTCCGGCATCAGTTCCTCATCATTCACGCCCAATACGATGGTACGGTCAATTGTATCTTTCGAAGGTACAGTAAGAATCACCTTTTTGGCACCATTTTTCAGGTGGTCGCCATAGCCGCCTTTAGCCGACTCTTTTTCCCTGAAAACACCGGTGGATTCAACAACCACATCCGGATCGACACCCCATTTAATATTGATAGGAGCACGTTCGGCATGTACAGGCACCAGTACCCCATTAACAATTATTCCGCTTTCATTATAATCCACAGTACCGTTAAACCGACCCTGGGTACTATCGTATTTCAACAGGTGAGCCAGCGTTTTTGTATTGGTAAGGTCATTGATACCAATCACTTCCATATTGTCTCTTTCCAGCGCAATTTTAAACACATTACGGCCAATTCGCCCGAATCCGTTAATTGCAATTTTAATCTTTGCCATAATCATTTCCTTTTAAGTATTTTTCTAAACAGTGTAAGGTAGCTAAACTGATAACCTAATAAACGCTGATTTGTTTTAATAAGTATACGAATTATTTACAAATATGGCGTTTTTATCGATTCATTTAGAATAATTTAGGCGAAATATGTCTGCAAACGTTTTCGGTTTTTCGCACAGGAAATATATCTTTCACAGAGGCATCACAATACCGCTTGCAATGCAAATTGTTTTATCTTTGCACAAGAATGAAAAACACAAGAAATTTCTGTATCATAGCCCATATTGACCATGGGAAGAGTACGTTGGCCGATCGCCTGCTGGAAAATACGCATACGATCACAGATAGGGAATTACAGGAACAAACCCTCGATAACATGGATTTGGAGCGGGAACGGGGGATTACCATAAAAAGTCATGCAATACAGATGGCATATAAGCAAAACGGAGAGGATTACATCCTGAATCTGATCGATACGCCCGGCCATGTAGATTTTAGCTATGAAGTTTCACGTTCTATCGCTGCCTGTGAAGGAGCGTTACTGGTTGTGGATGCGACACAGGGCATTCAGGCCCAAACCATTTCCAACCTCTATCAGGCCTTGAACCACGATCTGGTGATTATTCCGGTGATGAATAAAATTGATATGGACAGTGCGATGACCGATATGGTTGAAGATCAGATAATTGATCTTTTAGGCTGTGATGCAGAAGAGATCATCCGCACCAGTGCCAAAACAGGGGAAGGCATTGAAAATGTTTTAACAGCTATTGTTGAGCGCATTCCGGCACCCGTTGGTGACCCGGAGGCGCCATTGCAGGCACTCATTTTTGACTCGGTTTTCAACTCTTTTCGGGGCATTATTGCCTATTTTCGTATTCTGAATGGAACAATTAAAAAAGGGGATAAAGTTAAATTTGTAAATACAGGAAAAGAATACTTTGCAGATGAAATCGGGGTTCTGAAACTCAAACAGGTACCGGCAAAAACACTCAGCGCAGGTAACGTGGGTTATATTATCTCCGGAATTAAAAATTCACGCGATGTTAAGGTAGGCGATACCATCACGCATACTGAACGACCCTGCGAAAAAGCCATTTCCGGCTTTGAAAATGTAAAACCCATGGTTTT
>RZYD01000088.1 GCA_009930445.1 Bacteroidia bacterium
GTTAAGGCACTCTTTGACCTTTGGCGCACAGAAAACTACAGCAAGCTGATAATCAAAGCAAAATAGTTGCAGAATGTATATTGCTGACCTTCACATACACAGTCATTATTCAATGGCTACCAGTAAGCAGCTGACACCCGCATACCTTGACTTGTGGGCACGCAACAAAGGCATTACTGTAGTCGGGACAGGAGATTTTACGCATCCCAAATGGCTGGAAGAGCTGGAAGAAACCCTTATTTCTGATGGGTCGGGTTTGTATATACTGAAACCGGAATTACGATTGGAAGGAGCAGTAAATAGTGCCCTGATACCACGCTTTCTCCTTACGGCAGAAATAAGCACTATCTACAAAAAAAAAGACAAAACACGTAAAGTACACCATGTGGTCTTTGTGCCTTCTTTTGCCGATGCCCGGTCGATTCAGGCTGCATTGCTGGCACAAAAATTTAACATTACCAGCGATGGCCGCCCTATTCTGGGCCTGGACTCACGCAACCTACTGGAAATCTGTCTGGAAGAAAGCAACGACTCGTTTTTTTTCCCGGCGCACATCTGGACGCCCTGGTTCTCCGCGTTGGGAGAAAAAAGCGGATTTGATACCTTAATTGATTGCTATGAAGATCTTACAACTCACATTTCGGCCGTAGAAACCGGATTATCCACTGATCCGGCCATGAACCGAATGGTTAGTTTCCTTGACCGGTTTACACTCCTCTCGAATTCAGATGCCCATTCACCGGAAAAACTAGGACGAAACGCCAATATTCTCCATGGAAATCCTTCCTATCATGGGTTGGTTGAAAGCATCACTTCCGGAGCACCAGAGGTATGGGGCGGTACCATCGATATGTTCCCGCAGGAAGGAAAATACCATTATGCCGGACACAGAAAATGCGGCGTTTGCTGGAATCCGCTCCAAACGGAGGAACACCATGGAATATGCCCCGTGTGTGGTAAAAGGGTTACTTCAGGTGTAATGAACCGGATTGCCGCCTTATCTGACCGGCCCATCGATTCACCAGAGGCTCCAAACACGGTTTTTCAATCTATTATTCCCCTAAAGGAAATTATTGCAGAAGTGAACCAGATCGCGGCTACAGGAAAAAAAACAGACCAGGAATACTACCGTATACTTTCGCGAACTGGCCCGGAACTGGAAATACTGCTTTCCACCGACATGGAAGAAATCAGCCGGACAGCAGGTACACTGATGGGTGAAGCCATACGAAGAATGCGAAACAAAGAAGTTTTGATTAAGGAAGGATTTGACGGTGAATATGGGAAAATACGCCTTTTTTCCCCGGGAGAACTAACACGTTCGGGTTCATTGTTTCAAATGACCGAACCCATAATCGAAAAACCGCAGCGACGGGAATCACTGAAATTTGATGTAGAAAAATTTCAACGTTTGTATGCACAGCAGGAAGAAACACGCACCGGGGCAGAAGAAAGCAGCCCGGCCCTTTTTCAGAAAAATCATCCCCTTTCGGGATTGAATCCGGATCAAAAAGCCGCTGCAAGCCATCTTCAGGGACCGGCGCTGGTCGTGGCAGGCCCCGGAACAGGAAAAACAAGAGTACTCACACAACGTATCGCCTACCTCCTTGCTGAAGGATTAGCCTCCCCGGAACAAATTCTGGCTTTAACGTTTACCAACAAGGCAGCAGAAGAGATGAAAGAGCGCCTTGCTGCGCTTCAGGGAAAAGATACTACAAAAAAAATGCAGATAACAACCTTTCATGCCTTTGGACTACAGTGGCTGAAAGAATACGGGAAAAGTTATGCCGGGATGGTGGACAATAAGGATAAGGCGTTGATAATTAAAGTAGTAGCGCCTGAACTCTCCCGCCGGGATAGGATTAAAGCCATACACGGTTTCACTGAAATAAAAACCACGGCAAAAAAAACGCAAAACAAAACCTGGCAAAATGTATTTTCACGCTATCAACACTATCTTGTAAAAAACAACCTATTCGATTTCGACGACCTGTTGATAAAACCCCTGACCGTATTACAGGGTTCAGAGGAATTACGTAAAACAATCCAAACCAAATATCCATGGATTCTTGTGGATGAGGTTCAGGATATCAACGCCATGCAATACCAACTCTTAAAAACTTTATCGGCAACAAGCAATGCCAACCTGTTTTTAATTGGTGACCCCCAGCAGTCGATCTACGGTTTTCGGGGTGCTGACAACCGGCTGCCCGATACCTTTTGCACTGACTACAACCGGGTTAAAGTGTACCCGCTGACGTATAGCTACCGCTGCAGTGAAAAAATACTGAAAGCAGCCGGTAGTGTGCTTTCAGATCCAAAGTTTAACCCGGTCGGAGAAAATCCCGGAACAAAAATTCACCTTGTACGAACACAGAGCAGCGCATCTGAGGCAGAGTATGTTGCCCGCAAAATAGAAGAAATGATCGGGGGGTTACGTTTTTTTAGTATGGACAGCCATATCAGTACAGGCCGAAAGAAGGATAAGATAACAAGTTTATCCGACTTTGCGGTATTGTGCCGTACATCGAAACAGATGGAGGCCTTTGAAAAGGCCTTTCATGACCACAGCATCCCCTATCAGCGTTTCGGGGAAGAAAACTGGCTGAAGAGTGAGCCCTTTTCCTCGTTGATTTATGCATTAAGAGCGATATTTCTCCCATATAATGAGGTTGTTAACGATTTTATCAAAGAGAAAGGTATACATTTGAATCCAGCCCTGAAAAAGGGTAATAATACTGAGTTTCTGCTTCGCAACATCGCAAAACAGCTTGGGCAGGAAATCACCGGGTACGATCTGGAGCGGATGCTACGGCTGATAAAAAAGTATGCGTATGTGGAGGAGTTTTTGGAATCAGCCATGCTGGGACTCCCCGGCGATTACGCGCAGTCCGGAACGGAGAAGGTAAGCCTGATGACCCTGCATGCCTCCAAAGGACTGGAATTTTGGTGTGTTTTTGTCACCGGTGTGGAAGACGGGCTTCTTCCCTACGCGTTGTTTGAATCGATGGAGACTGACCCTGCGGAGGAGGAACGCTTGCTATATGTGGGTATGACCCGGGCGAAGGAATATTTGTATCTTACCCATGCCACACGGCGAATTTTGGGCGGAAGAACCTATACCCTACCCTTAAGCCCGTTCGTACATCGCATCCCAGGCAGTTTAATCGAATTTGAAAATCAGAAATCCCGAAGGCCGGATCAAAAAGAAGATAACCAACTAAAACTTTTTTAGTATTAGTTTCCCCGGCAATGCTGAAAATTTTTCGACAGGGGGATTTTGATAAAACAGGGTGAGATAACGGCAATTACATTAATTTCTGGTACACCATCCACCACCGTTCAGGGATATCATTGGCACAAGCTGCCTGATAATCCTGATAAGAACACGGAACCATATAATGCCTTTCGTACCGGGCTTTGACATTAGCCGTGCATTGTACTTCCATCCACCAACGATCTGACTTTTTCGATTTATAAAAAATAAGATCTTCCGTATGGTTTTCAACCGGAACCACATATTTCAGGTAATCGGATTTATCTTTATCCCTATAGGGGAAATCATTTTTACGGTGAGAAAATCCCTCCAAAAAATACCAGATCATTTGTGCAATAAGCATGGCCGTTTGATGATTATCGTCATATTCCGGGTTATATTCAAAAATACCCAGACAGGAGAGTTTATCACTTAAGCCGGCATAACGCATAATCTGGCAGATTTCTTCTCCGTAAAAGCCATTGGGGCCGGCATTTTTGTTTCCCGGTGCTTCTGCTTTCCGAATAGCAGAAATATCAACGGATAGCATATCAGCATTTCTGACAATGGGCTCCACTTCTTCCATATCGGCACGCACTACACCAAGCCGGTAGGTGTCAAAAAGCAACTTGCTCATTAAATTAACTGCATCATTATCAACATAATATGATTGATATCCGATGTTTGTATAATTGAAAAGATAATTAGGCTGGTGCAGAAGAATTTTGCTAAGATACGACTGTGCAGAAATCGCTGAATCTTCTTCGCCCAGATCGAAACGGCTGTCAACACTTACGATATTGATAATTTGTCCAAGTTCTTCATACGACTTATAGGTGGCCCAGGTAATATCCTGACTCCCTCCAAGGAGGACAGGGGTGATATTATTTTTTAGCAATTCGCCACAGACAGCACTGATGGCAAAAAAAGTATCGTTCAGGCTATGGCCCTTTTTAATATTTCCCAGATCAGCGAGCCGTATTTTCCAATGGGCAGGGAAAAGTTGAAAGAGTTGTTCCCGAATTTTATCTGGTGCACCGGCACAGCCTGTATTATTTACATTTCCCCGTTCTTCGGGAACGCCAATAAGGGCAATCTGCACCCCTTCCAGATCCGGGAAACCCTGTTCATCGGAATGTATGATGCAGTAATCCATCATGCGAGGCCTTCGCGAACTGAAAATTTCCATTTTTTGCAGGCCGACAGGATCAAAATATACCGATAATTCCATTTAACATTATTTTGTTTTCAATGTACGGCAGCTGAAGAATAAAGGTTACTTTTTGCCACGTGAAGATCGGGTTTTTTTTGTACTCCGCTGCTCATCGGCCATTTTAAGGCATTCCTCACGGGTCAGGGTCTTAGGATCGCGGGTTTTGGGTATCCGAAAATTCTCTTTTTCAATTTGAAAATATGGGCCATAACGACCATTTAAAACTTTAATTACAGGGTCGCCATCAAAAACACAGATTTCATTCTGTTTGTCTTTCAGCCTTTTGGCCTCAATAATTTCTATGGCACGTGCCGTATCGATGGTAGCAGGATTATCGGTTTTCTCCAGTGAGAAAAAATTATTATTATGACGCACATAAGGTCCAAAACGTCCAATAGCCACCGTCAGTTCATAGTCCTGATAGGTTCCGAGCTTCCGTGGAAATTTGAATAATTCCAACGCTTCTTCCAGTGAAATGGTATCAATCGACTGGCCTTTTTTCAGACCGGCAAACTGGGGTTTTTCCTCATCTTCTTTTTCCCCAATCTGTGCCATGGCACCAAAACGGCCAATTTTCACATAGATATTTTTCCCGGAGACCGGATCAATGCCCAGTAACCGTTCCCCTTTCACTTTATCCGTATTTTTCAGGGCATCTTCAATACTTTCATGAAAATTTCCGTAAAAATCATGGATCATTTGATTCCACTTTCGTTCGCCGTTGGCAATTTCATCAAACTCTTTTTCAACACTGGCCGTAAAATTATAATCCATTACCTCACCAAAATTTTTGGTTAAAAATTCATTAACCAGATTACCAATGTCGGTAGGTGTCAGTTTCCCTTTTATGACCCCGGTTTTTTCTGTTTTTTTCGTTTCAGAAAGCGTATCATCTTTTAAGATGATAATTTGAAACTCTCTTTTCTCGCCGGGTGCATTCACCTTTTCCACGTATCCGCGTTTCTGAATAGTAGAGATGGTGGGCGCATAGGTGGATGGACGGCCGATGCCGAGTTCTTCCATCCGTTTTACAAGGCTGGCTTCCGAATAGCGGAAAGGTGGAACCGTATAACGTTGGGTCGCTGTGATGGATTCCACCTGTAAGGCATCGCCGGCAGAAAGGGGAGGGATTACATTGCGGATATCCTCGTCATCGTCGTCATCTTTCGATTCAAGATACACTTTCAGAAATCCATCAAAAATCAATACTTCACCCTTTGCCTGAAATACTTCTCTGGAGGCACTGCTATTGATAGTAACTGTAGTTTTTTCATATTTAGCGTCACTCATCTGTGATGCAACAGTACGTTTCCAGATGAGGTCGTACAATTTTTTTTGTGAAGGATCGCCTTCGATAAACTGATGCGAAAGATAGGTTGGCCGTATGGCTTCATGCGCTTCCTGAGCCCCTTTCGTTTTGGTAGTATAACGACGAGTTTTCACATACTTTTCGCCAAAAAGCTCCATAATTTTCTCTTTTGCCATCGCCATGGCCATATTGGAAAGGTTAACGGAGTCGGTACGCATATAGGTAATCTTTCCCGATTCATACAGCTGTTGGGCCACAAGCATGGTTTTCGAAACCGAGAAACCCAGTTTTCGCGAAGCCTCCTGCTGTAAAGTAGAAGTAGTAAAAGGCGGGGCCGGTGTTTTGGTGGCCGGTTTGGTTTCCACATCTGAAACAGTATACGATGCACCCTGACAAAGGGCCAAAAAATCGAGGGCTTCCTGGCGTGTATTAAATTTTTTAGGTAATTCGGCTTCAATTTTAGCCATTTCTCCATTTTTTTTCAGAAGAAACAGTGCGGTAATCCGAAAATAGGACTTCGTTGTAAACTGCCGGATTTCCTGTTCCCGTTCAACGATAAGCCTTACGGCGACTGACTGCACCCTGCCTGCAGAGAGGGCGGGTTTTACCTTTTTCCATAAAACAGGCGACAACTCGAAACCCACTAAACGATCGAGGACACGACGTGCCTGTTGAGCATTAACAAGGTTAAGATCAATGTTACGGGGATGCTGTATGGCCTCCAAAATAGCCGACCGGGTAATCTCATGAAATACAATTCGCCGTGTTTTTTCTTTGTCCAGATGAAGTGTTTCAGAAAGATGCCACGAAATGGCCTCCCCTTCGCGGTCTTCATCAGAGGCCAACCATATCACCTCCGCCTCTTTTGCAAGTTTCTGCAGTTCCTTCACTACCTTTATCTTGTCGCTGCTGATTTCATATTCCGGCTTAAAGCCATTGTTAACATCGACGCCAAGGTCTTTCTTTGACAAATCTCTTACATGCCCAAAACTGGATTTCACAGTAAAATCTTTCCCTAAAAACCCTTCGATTGTTTTTGCCTTTGCCGGCGACTCCACAATTACAAGATTCTTTACCATAATTACAATCTATTGTTTTTCAGTTGATTAAAAAGATAAAACGCACGATTTTCGAATAAATTTCTTTGCATTCATTCTTTCATACGGTTCTTATCCGGCCACAAAATTATAATTTTCCTGCTCATTTGCACATCTATTAAGGGGTAATAAATCATTCCCCCTGTTTTTACTACTTTTGCTCCGATATTTTTATTCATTCATTTTTTAGCGAAAAATGACCCATGGCGCACGAAAAAAACAAAAAGATATATATCGAAACTTACGGCTGTCAGATGAATTTTTCCGACAGTGAAATTGTGGGTTCAGTGATGGCGGAGCAAAATTATCAGCCCACGGAAAACATCGGGGAAGCAGATATTATTTTACTGAATACCTGTTCGATACGGGAAAACGCAGAGCAACGAATACATAAGCGGTTACGTGAACTGGCGGCCCTGAAGAAAAAAAACCGGGGAGTAAAAATCGGGGTTATCGGTTGTATGGCCGAAAGAATGCAGGAAGCATTGTTCGATCAGGAGACCATAGTGGATGTGATCGCTGGCCCGGATGCATACCGTGACCTGCCACGTTTGCTTGAAAATGTGGAAAACGGGCACAAAGCCATCAATGTATTGCTTTCCACTACAGAAACATACGATGATATCAATCCGGTACGGCTGGCTTCCAATGGCGTGTCGGCATTTATCAGCATCATGCGTGGCTGCGAAAATTTTTGTACCTATTGCGTGGTGCCCTATACCCGGGGCAAAGAACGCAGCCGTAACCCGGAAACTATTATCCGGGAAGCAGAGGATCTTTTTTCGAAAGGATATAAAGAAGTAACGTTGTTAGGACAAAATGTGAACTCCTACCGCTGGGAAACCGAACAAGGAAAAACGCTTTTGTTTCCCGGACTACTGGCGCGCGTGGCAAAAATCAGCCCTCAGTTACGGGTGCGTTATGCAACATCGCATCCGAAAGACCTCAGCGATGAACTGTTAAAGGTGATGCAGGAGAACCCGAATATCTGCCGTAGTATTCATTTGCCGGCGCAGTCGGGAAGTACGGAGGTTTTAAAGCGCATGAACCGGAAATATACCCGTGCGTGGTATATGGATCGTATCCGGGCTATAAAAAAATACCTGCCAGATGCCGGCATCACAACCGATATTATTGCAGGCTTTTGCGGCGAAACAGAAGAAGACCACCTGCAAACGCTGGATTTGATGAAATGGGCAAAATACGATTACGCCTTTATGTTTAAATACTCGGAGCGGCCGGGAACAGTAGCAGCAAAAAGATTCCCGGATGATGTACCGGAAGAGATAAAAGGGCGTCGCCTGAATGAAATCATTGCCTTGCAGCAGGAGCTTTCACATGCCAGCAACAAAGCTGATTTGGGAAAAACCTTTGAAGTTTTGGTTGAGGGTGTATCGAAACGCAGCGAAGCGCAGGTTTTCGGGCGCAATTCGCAGAATAAAGTTGTGGTTTTCGACCGACAGGATTTCAAAGCCGGCGATTATGTGATGGTGAAGATAACGGGGTGCACCAGTGCTACGCTGTTGGGTGAGGCAAAATAAAAAATCCAGTATAAAAATTTTTGTACCGGACTCAAGGAAATTATTTCATGCTATTTTGTCGGATTACTACCCCCCAATACTTTAATTCCTGATTTTATTATAAGGGGTGACGATAGCATCATCCCTGTTCTATGCTCGTTTCCAATGGAATTATTTACAATAAGTGTTGCGCCACC
>RZYD01000554.1 GCA_009930445.1 Bacteroidia bacterium
TGATGCATACGGGTGTTTTCTCAAAATTACCAAAAAAAAACAAGTTTTTACACTTTGAATGCATTTAGGAATCAATCCATAAATATAAATCAAAACATTCGCTTTCATAAGGCCATAAGATAACGACCCGGCTATTCCAGCGGTACCTTTAAACAAAACCAAAGCAAACGCATTATGCCTAAAGAAAATACTTTAACGTTTTTTTATAACCATACGTTTCTATTTCATCAAAACAGGAAACGAATGGTTACTGTCGGGATGATTTTTTCAATATTGGTTAAGGATTTTGTAGTTTAAAACATAGCGTTACTTTTGCAAGAAAAGAAGAAGTATGTATTCTCCCTATTTTCTGATATTTGATTTGGATGGCCTGTTGATTGATTCTGAACGCTTGTATCAGAAAGTCAGCTTCGATCTTTGTGCCACCTACGGGAAAGTGCCTACTGATGCACTTTTTCAGCGGGTGATTGGACGGAAACTGGCTGAAAGTATGGTGATTTATGTGGAGATGCTGGAATTACCCGTTACGCCGGAAACATTATATAAAATGATCGTTTCACGGATGAAAAAGGAGATCAAGGATCATCTGGATCTTATGCCTGGTGCACGGGAAATACTCTCCCGGTTTTATGGAACGCTTCCGATGGCATTGGCCACTGGTTCGTCAATGGAATTGCTGGAAGTAATCTTTGAACGCACCCAAATTGCTCATTTTTTTGATGTGATACAGACTTCAGATACGATAAAAAAGGGCAAACCAAATCCGGAAATATTTCAACGGGTCATGAAAAAATTCAGCGCCAGCCCTTCACAATGCCTTATATTGGAGGATGCTCAAAATGGGGTTGTAGCCGCAAAAAAGGCCGGAGCTTACGTGATCGCTGTTCCAAACGAGTACACCCGTGGCTTCGATTTCTCCTCAGCAAACTGCGTACTTCCTGATCTTTATCATGCTTCAAATCATATTGCCGAACGCATTCGTTAAACGTTTTTATTATTTTTATTCCGAAATAAGGATTTACGCTAATGAAAAAAAATACACTTTTGATGCTTCTATATTGGCTGTTTTCGATTGTCTGTTATGGCCAGCAGGATGAGTTGACCTACCCACACGGGAAAGCCGAAGCAACCATCCATACTGATTTTTTCGCCGGATCAGATAACGGCAGTTATAAAACCGCCTTCGAAGTAAAACGAGCATATCTGGGTTATGAAAGCCAGTTATCGCCCCATTTCTATACCCGCGTTACGCTAGATATCGGGAGTCCAAACGACCAGTCGCAATATGCCCTGTTGCGGAGGTATGCCTATTTCAAATATGCCTACCTTGAATATAAATGGAAACGTCTTACGGTAAATTTTGGTATTATCCCCATCTATCATTTTAATATTCAGGAAAAAACCTGGGGTCACCGGTATATTTATAAATCGGTTAACGATGAGCATGGACTGGGATTTACTGCTGACCTGGGGACCAGCATCCGGTATGAAATAACCTCAACAATGTCGGTAGATGTCTCGTTAACCAATGGGGAAGGATATACCCGCCTGCAATCAGACGACCGTTACAAAGCAGGAGCAGGTTTCACCGGAAAGTGGCAAAACGGAATACGATTCAGAATTTATGGGGATTTAAGCAGCGATGAGGTGGTTCAAACCAACTTATCGGTGTTTCTTGGTTGTTCATATTTCAGAAAAGGACTTCTGGGTGCTGAATTTAACCGGAATTATAACGATGATTATCGTCCCAATTACCAACGTAC
>RZYD01000555.1 GCA_009930445.1 Bacteroidia bacterium
TGGTTTTGGCCACGGCAGGGGACAAGGAACCGGCGGTGGCAGAGGAAGAAATCACGGCGGTGGATACAGCGTTGGTGGCTATTGTGTTTGCGCAAAATGTGGCGAAAAGGTACCACATCAGCAGGGTATAAAATGCACTACACAAAAATGCCCCAAATGTGGTCACACCATGATTCGGGAAGAATTATTAAACGAAAAAAAAGGTAAGGAATAGATGAAACTGAACCATATTGCACTAAATATTAATCATGTGGATGATATCCTGAATTTTTATCAAAACATGCTCGGAATGCAATTGCAATATCAATTTACATTATCTGCATCATTAAGCCGTGCTTTTTTTGGATTCGATCAGGAACTGCCTGTTTATTTCTATCAAAAAGATCATGTAGCCTTCGAATTATTTGTTACCTCCAAAAAAATAAATAACGGTATTGCACATGCTTGCCTGGAAATACCCGATCGTGAATCATTCATCGCTCAATGTCAGGATATGGGATATCCTGTCAACTGTGTGGAGAGAGATAGCAAACCCAATCTTGTATTTGTGTGGGATAAATCGGGCAACTGTTTTGAAATCAAAGAGGAATAACCCAATAGTTTCGTCTTTTTCGTACGAACTTTCGTTTTCGCCTTTTAGGCTGCCATCACTTTTTTGATAAATCAATAGAGGTACTGGTTTTTTGTATGACTGATGGTTCATAAGAATCGGTTGGCGCAACAATAGTTAATCCTCCCACCCGAACCGATACAGATTCTGGCCATTCACTTCAAAACAAGCTGAAAAATGCAGGGTATTGCTTTTTTGTTATTTCTCACTGTGTGGTTTGAGTTTATTATCAATGGTTCATGGATGTTTCCGGCAATGCCTTGTGAACCATTTGCAGTATGCAATACGATATTCTTTTTTTTGCTGTGGATTTACTGAATAGTAAAAGCAAAATAGCTTCAGTGATTTGAAAATAATTTCAGTTCCATTATTTCCGGCGTAAAATATTTATTAGGACCCAATTGTTTTTATTACCTTTACTCTATGGTATCTTTGTGGTTTTATTATTGCATTTTTGCTTGTTGTTAATGAATTATTGTCGACGAATATATTTTCGTATTTGTTCTTAAATTATTGATTATTAATGATTTAGTTTACTTATTTTTTGATATTAAGTTTGCAAAAAGATGTATAAATATTTATTTGGCCCGGTGCCTTCGCGTCGATTGGGAATGTCACTCGGAATCGATTTGATTCCCAAAAAAGTTTGCTCGTTGAATTGTGTGTATTGCGAAGTTGGCAAAACCACAAAACTCACTGTTGATCGTATGGAGTATGTAAAATACGATAAGGTGATCGATGAATTAACCCATTTTATGCACAATAAACCCACGATTGATTATATTACCTTTTCGGGTTCGGGCGAGCCAACGCTAAACAATCGCATAGGTGATGTATTGCAATTTATCAAGAAGAATTACCCACAAATAAAAACCGCTGTTTTAACCAACGGAACGTTGTTCTCAAACCTAAAGGTAAGAAATGAGCTGTTACAGGCCGATGTGATTTTACCCTCTTTAGATGCCGCAAGTCAATCGGTTTTTGAACGTATCGACCGACCGGAATCAAGTATTAAAATTGAAGCGTATATACAAGGTTTGGTCGATTTACGGAAAGCTTACCCGGGAAAAATATGGCTGGAAATATTTTTGTTAAAAGATTATAACGATACAAAAGAAGCATTGGATTTGCTAAAACAAGCGGTTCTTAAG
>RZYD01000556.1 GCA_009930445.1 Bacteroidia bacterium
TACAACCTATGCAACAGCGCTTGGTTTATCGGAACCGCAGGTTGTTTTTACCGGGATAAAGACAGGAATAGAGTTGGTGCAATTGCTGCAACAATCTGCTTTTTTGGTTCTTTTTAGTAACTATGAAAATATGCCTGTGGTAATCAATGAAGCATTTGCCTGCGGGAAACCGGTATTGGCCACGCGGGTAGGCGGAATCCCTGAGATCGTCAAGCACGATCGGGGTATTCTTGTAGATGCCGGCGACGAGGAGGCATTGGTTAGGGAATTAGTTTTTATGCTCGATCATCCGGAGCATTTTTCTTCCCAACAAAACCGCAAATTTGCCGATCGGAATTTTTCTCCGGCAATTGTTGGTCATTTGTTTCAGCAAATTTACAATCAGGTTTTAACCCGATAACTATACTGCAAGTGATTCCAGCCTGTCGTCTTCAATCCGGAGGTTATCAATAATAAAAATTTGCCGGTCGGGAGTATTTTTTCCCATATAAAAACCAAGCAGTTCACCAATTTGTGAAACATTGGTTAGAATAACAGGTTCAAGCCTGATTTTTGGACCAATAAAGTGTTTAAATTCATCGGGAGATATTTCTCCTAATCCTTTAAACCGGGTTATTTCGGGATTTTTTCCTAGTTTGGCGAGGGCATTATGTCGTTCTTCATCTGAATAGCAATAAAAAGTTTCCCGTTTATTTCTTACCCGGAACAAAGGAGTCTGGAGGATATACAGATGCCCGCTTTTTACCAGGTCAGGATAAAACTGCAGGAAAAAAGTCAGAAGTAAGAGGCGAATGTGCATGCCATCAACATCGGCGTCAGTAGCTACAACAATATTATTATATCGCAAATTTTCAAGGCCATCTTCTATATTTAGAGCCGTTTGTAGTAGATTAAATTCATCGTTTTGGTAGACCAGTTTTTTACTTTGGCCATAGCTGTTCAATGGTTTCCCTCTGAGGCTGAATACGGCTTGTGTATTCACATCGCGCGATTTGGTGATGGAACCGCTGGCCGAGTCTCCTTCTGTAATAAACAGGGTGGAGTCGAGCCGTCGTTCGTGATTACTGTTGTAATGTACTCTACAATCGCGCAATTTTTTATTGTGGAGGCTGGTTTTTTTTACGCTCTCTTTGGCGAGTTTCTTTATTCCCGCGATTTCTTTCCGTTCTTTTTCCGAAAGGATGATTTTTCTGTGTAATGCTTCAGATGTTTCCTGATTCATGTGCAGGTAATCATCGAGGTATTTTTGTACAATAGTCCCTATATAATTTCTTATGGTTTGGCCCTGGGGCTCCATATGCTGAGAACCTAGTTTGGTCTTGGTTTGCGATTCAAAAATGGGCTCCTGTACTTTAATACTAATGGCGGCAATGATTGATTGCCGGATATCACTGGTATCGAAATCTTTTTTGTAATAGTCTTTAATCGTGCGGGCTATGGCTTCCTTAAAAGCTGAAAGATGAGTTCCTCCGGACGTTGTGTGTTGTCCGTTAACAAAGGAGTAGTATTCTTCTCCGTATTGCCGGGCAGAGTGGGTGAGGGCAAATTCAAAATTTTCTTCCCTGACATGAATGATGGGATAGGCGATAGGATTTCCATTAATGTTTTTCTCAAGTAGGTCGAGTAATCCATTTTTACTAAAGAATTTTTTATTATTATAAATAATAGTTAATCCTTTGTTGAGATACACGTAGTTCCAGATCAGTTTTTCGATGTATTCCGGTATGAAACGGTAATTGCCAAAAATGGTTTCATCGGGA
>RZYD01000557.1 GCA_009930445.1 Bacteroidia bacterium
CAATGCCATTTAGTTAATCGTTCGATTTTTGTTCGATAATACAAAAACAGATTGATATCATGACGGGAAGAACAAAAAATTCGTAAAAAGATGAGTAAAACGAGTTCACGGACATAAAAGAAAAAAGTTGGGCAGCACAAATAGACAGATTTCAAATCTGTCTTAAAAGATGTATAACTACAGTATTGGTTAGGCTACTCGATAGTGAAAACTGACTGCGCCGATACCCCGAAGGTTACGTGGGAAGGCACGATCTTCATCTTTATCTACACTTAGGAATCGTTGTATCCAGCCAATGATATCAGGTGGATGTTCATCTGCAATGGATTTTAGAAACTTATGGCAGATTTTGGAGGCCATAGAGTAGTTAAGCTTATAGTTGTGTTTGTTCTTCTTTTGAGCATTTTTTGAGATAGAAGCTTGGGAGGCGATTATCTCGGAGAAGTTATACACGATAAGTTTTGCAAAGATTTCTTGCTTAATGTACTCCACCTTTTTTGCATGAAAGTTCATCATGCCGACTGCGTATTTAAGCTGTCGGAAAGCGGATTCCAGATTCCAGCGCATATGGTAGATCTCCTTAAGTCGTGTCGGAGGAAATTCCCATTCAGGAAGATTAGTGATGAGACATTCGTAGGAATCAGCGGTGATTTTCACCCTCACAACCCGAAAATCCATATAGTAAAGAGAAGGAAGATCACCAAGTGTAAGATACCGAAAGTTTTTACTTGGTGTTATGTACTTATAAACCTTGGGATTACCGAGTACAGATTTAGATTTGCTTCTGGAGATAAAGCGCTTGATACGTATATCAAATTCATCGGAATCCGGTCGTTCATCAATAAAGGAAGAAAGCAGGCTGTTTGCCGTAAAGTCTTTTGCACGAATAACAAACCGCATTTTTTTCTCAGAGAGCTGTGCAATGAGATTATATGATTCATAACCACGATCAACGGTAAGTATCGTATGAGATGGATTAGCAGGTTCATAATGCTCCAACATATCATATAGTGCAAGGTGCTCATCCTGTTTTACGCCGGGCTGAATGATGGCATCAACAAAGGTACGATTCACGATATCATAAAGCGCATTGAGGTGTAACTGATTATAGCCTTTGTCACCTTCTTTCTGGGGCTTCACGTAATCCTCTGTATTTTGAGGATTTGTAGCATAAACAACATGAGAGCCATCGCAGGCCAAAAGCTGATACCCATCGTATAACTTGTTTCCAGGATAGGCACTAACAAATTCTTTAAACAGCTGCTGAAAAGCTTCATATTTGACATGAGAGCGTTGCTGATTAAAGGCTGATTGGGTTGGAGAGCAATCAAGATCGTAATGGAAGAATTCCATCATTTCTTCATTAACTGTACCACCGCCCATTGCAATGATAAAACGCATAGTATTTGCGAAGTCAAGTTTTCTGGAACGAGTGAAGTTGTGACCGGGATCAGTACAGTAGAGCCAGGAGACGTTGGCAATGTCGTCAATAAGTGAATTGAGTTTTTCTTTTACTTCAGTGGGAAAGTTATCCATAGGGTAATACCTCCTTAAAATGCGTATATATTTAAGGGTGGCCTCACATTTTCGGTGATTTGTCAAGTGTTTTTTTGCAAAAAAACAATAAAAATTATTACGCAAATGTTACAAAAGACCCAGTCTATGAAGGACAGAAAAATAGCGCAAATCCTTTTTAATAAGCGGACTTGCGCTGGGAAATAAAGAAGTTGTTGTTTAGTTAATGTGGCTAAATGGCATTG
>RZYD01000558.1 GCA_009930445.1 Bacteroidia bacterium
CATCCTGATCGTTTTGGTTGTTTTGTTGCTCGTTGGTGGAAGAAAAATTCCCGAACTGATGAAAGGGGTTGGAAAAGGAATCCGTTCCTTTAAAGAGGGAATGGAAGAGAATAAAAATCCGAAGGAGCCGGATAATAATGTCGACAAAAAATAACCGGACGTTCTCACCGCCCCGGGTCATCCGCAAAAATTATAAACATGAAAATTCTGGGAAATATTTTATGGCTCCTCTTTGGTGGTTTCGCTACTGCTGTGGAGTACCTTGTTGCCAGTTTGGTACTGATGATTACCCTCCTTGGAATTCCTTTTGGATTTCAATCGATAAAGATGGCCCAACTCTGTTTATGGCCTTTTGGCGCAAGGGTGCAAAAAAAACAACCGCAATCAGGATGTCTAAATACCGCTATGAATGTCTTTTGGTTTTTTATAGCAGGATTATGGATTGCTCTCACGCATTTCCTTTTCGGCTTCCTTCTTTTTATTACAATTATTGGGATTCCTTTTGCAAAACAGCACTTTAAACTGGCGGGTATCGCCCTCACCCCCTTTGGGCGTGAAATTGTTTATTAAAAAACTTCTGACACAACAAAGGCAACATCCATATTGTAATTCCCTTTTTTTAAGTCTTGTTCCATAAGCGATTCATTGCGCATATTTCCCTGTCGCGTGCCCATTTCCCAATAAATAGTGAATGAATTGGCCTCTTCATTTCCGGCGTTACTCTGGTTGCCTTGCTGGCCTATAATTGTGGTTTCACTGTTGGATAATGCCAATGGATGATTTTTTGCATAATTTTTAACCTTATTGTACCCAGTGAAGTCTACAGTTAGCCCGATGTTATCCATAGGTAAAACCGAAATACCATCATTATGGATCATTTGCGATTGTGCCACAACAGCTAATGCCCAGTTTGTTGTGCTGACAATATTCCCGGATGTAGCATTCATCCCGGACGACTTATCTGCACCCATTCCGTTTTGATAATCGGAAATTGTATAAAAATCAAAGGCTACAGGAGTGCTTTCCAGATTAAGAACCAGAGTGGAGGCCATGGTGGCTTTTAATGTTATCACTTCTGAATCATTAGCCTGTGAAAAAGCAGGTGAAGAAAAAGCAAGTGTAATAGCAACGGTCAGGAGTAGAACTATCTTTTTCATACTACGGTTTGTCTGTTTTAATTGTTGTCGCAGCCTTGTTGCCAAGTTATGTGCCAAAGGGTACCTTTCCGCACAGCGTGGGCAAAAGAGATACCTTATTGCGATAATATTAATTGTAATGTATTGAAAATAAGTTATATAGAATATTGAGGTTGCGCTTATTGGTCAGCGTGCATTCAGGGGTTCGATTGGCTTGTTATGAATAATCGCTGGTGGAAAAAGCGTATCTGTGCGAAAATACGCCGTTTACTGCTGGCTTTCAAAGGTTGTACCATCAGGGAATTGAGCCGGAGGCGCAAACTTAGGGTTGGTGAGAAATACGGTATCCATGAGTGTGGCGATAAAAGCTTTTAGATGTTCTTTTTCCCAGGGTAAGAGCTGGTTCCCATCTGTACCAATGTGATGCATTAGCGGGTTGATGTATTCCGACCATACCAGTCCATGGGCATAGAAGTCGATTACTTCATCCAGCGTTTGAAACCGGCCGTCGTGCATATAGGGCCCACCCAGTGCAATATTCCGCAATGTTGTTGCCTTATAGGCGCCAATATCCATGGGGTCGTTTGTGATATGATACCGATCACGGGGGTCTTCAAAAGCA
>RZYD01000089.1 GCA_009930445.1 Bacteroidia bacterium
CTGTAATTTTGCCCCGAAAGGGGCTTTTTCATGTATCAATGTACCTTATTTGTACCTTCAAAGCATAAAGTATTGATAATCATTTGAAGTTACTTTTTGTATCGGAAAGTAACCACCGCTTTGTTGTCATCATTCTCCACACTTCCCCTTTTCGATGTTGATAACACTCCTGTTTTTCCGTCTATTTTTCGCTTTTATTTCACTGTAATCCGGTAAAACTTTCGGAATTTCTCCATAGGGCCGAAATGACAGTTACTTAGTTTTTAATAGACAATTAGGGTAAGAAAAAATATTGATTTAGATAGAATATAACAGCGAAGGAGAAAAGAATTAACAGGGCTGGTTACAATAACAGAAAAATTTTACGTGAGCACAAGGTATAGATTTTTCTGATCAGTGTGCATTTAATTAATCAAAACACACAAATCCTACAATTTCTCGGTTGCAATTCAATTCGAATTGTACTATTTTTAAGGCGATCAACGGATGTGCTAACCAAAAAAACTGTACGATGAAACTAAAACTCACGTTTGCTTTCCTGATTATGGGATTGTCGTTTGTCTTCGCCGATGATAACTGCCATAATTTCTGGCCCGTGCTGTCCCCTGATGGCAATACCCTATATTTCTCTTCGACGAGAGATGGAGATCATTACGAAATTTATAAAGTAGCGGTCGACGGCACTTCAGATTTGATGCGCCTCACCTTCTCTGAAGGGAATAAACTCTATCCTGCAGTAAGTCCTGATGGAACGAAAATCGCTTTTCAGCATGGAAATTATGGCCAAGACGCTGAAATATATATTATGAATAACGATGGCAGCGGTTTGGCAAGGCTGACGGATAACAACCGACACGACGGGTTTCCGAATTTCTCACCCGACGGTAATACGATCATTTTTGAAGGTTGGGATGATTCGGTCTATCCGGAAATATTTACAATGAATCTTGATGGCACCAATAGAATACAAATCACCAATGCGCCCGGCGCAACCTGGCAAAGTGCCCCATTGTATAACCCCGATGGCTCAAAAATATATTACAGTGCAGCATTTAATGCTGATAATCATTATGTTATGATGAATCCTGATGGTTCTGACCCTGTCAACATAACAGAGCCCAATACCTTTGGCAATTCAGATTGGGCATTGCATTTTCATCCGGAGGATTCAAAAATTATCTTCTTCACTACCCAATGGAAAGGTTATAATAATGGTTGTGATCTCGTTATTGCTGATCCTGATGGATCGAACTGGAACAAAATAACGGAAGCAGCCGACGGTGAGTATTATTATGGAGGCGTATTTCATCCCGCGGATGGAAAAATATACTACGCAAACAATACAGGAACAGGCGGTACATATGGCATTTATAAAATGAACATCGATGGCACCGAAAAGGAAAAAATTTCGGATTGTGTACCCTTTGGCATCGGGGAAGAAACAAACCCTTCAGTAAATGTATATCCAAACCCTGCCAAAGATTGGTTATACATTGACTATCCATCGGATATAACCGTTAAAATTTATACACCGGAAGGAAAAATAATACAAACAAATCACGGTAAACAAGTGGAGGTCAGGGCGCTTACCCCAGGCCTGTATTTTGCAGTAATCAAGCCAGAAGACCTTTCACGTTGTATCCTTCAGCCGTTCTTAAAAAGATAATAGAAAATCCTGCTTTTCACCGGTGTAAAACGAAAGGAATAAACGTTATTACTATCACGCGATCAAGAAATTTCTCCTGTAGTCAGTTCAGACAGCCTTTTACAAAGTCGTATGGTATAGCGATTTCTAAAGGCTGTGCTTGTCGTCCAAAAAACTGATTACTGCCCATATTGCCTGAGCTTTTTGCTGAGGGTTTGTCGGGTGATGCCTAACATACGCGCGGCTATACTCTGGTTTCCTTCACTGCGCCGCAAGGCTTCCAGAATCAACTGTTCCTCTGCTTCCCGGATTGGCGGCAGGTCATCGAGCCCTGCAAAAACATTGCTGAATGGGTCATTCTTCATTTCCAACACTACATTCTCTTTGATATTCCGATTGATAATAGAACTGACCACTTCCATCGACATCACTTTCGACTCATGCTGCGACACCGCATTAATGAGTATGGCCCGCAATTCCCTTACATTTCCCGGAAAACTGTAAGTATTTAATAAATTGTATAATTCACGTGAGGGAGTAGGTCGTTTTTTCTGCAGGTTGTTGGCAGCTTCTTCAAGAAAATAGTCGGTTAATATTGGAATATCATCCCGGCGTTCCCGAAGTGGCGGTATCTGAATAGTGTGTACCGAGAGCCGATAAAAAAGATCTTTCCGGAAGGTTCCTTCCTCGATTTTCTGCATCAAATCGGCATTGGTAGCCACCACAATGCGGCAGTCGGCTTTCCGCAGTACATCGGTACCCAACGGATAATACTCCTTCTCATGGATCAGCCGCAGAATCTTCACCTGTGAAGCAGCCGACAAGTCACCGATTTCATCCAGAAACAACACACCGTTAGCGGCCTTTTCGACTAATCCGGCCCGTGGGCTTCCGGCACCGGTAAAGGCACCCCCAACATGGCCGAATAGGGTGTCGGTAAACATCGTATCATCAAGGCCGGCAACATTAACTGAAACATATTTTCCCGAATACGGATTCAGGTTATAGATAGCCCGTGCAAATAATTCCTTTCCGGTGCCGGTTTCACCCGTAATAAGTACGGGTTCCAGCGAACGGCCTATGGCTTCCATGTACTTAAAGAGGGTGTGCATCTGCTTGTTCCGGGTAATGATATGCGAAAATGCCACCTGGTTTTTCAGCCCAAGGGAGAGCATATGTTCCTTCAATAACGAATACTGTCGTCGCAAATCACTAACTTCCACAACCTTAGCCAGACTTGACAGGAGACGGCTACGTTCAACGGGTTTAAGCAGATAATCGACAGCGCCCATTTTCATACATTCCACTGCCATTTTTACGTCGTTCAAACCCGTAATTACCACTACAGGAAGCCCAGGAAAATGAACAGTAATCTCCTTTAAAATCTTATCACCAGAAATCACCGGCATGGTGATGTCGAGAAACACCACTTCCACGGTATGCGCATTGAGATAATCCATCACCAGTTTGCTCTGCTGCAAACAAACAATATTCGTATATCCATCAGAACGAAAAGTAAACTCCATACTGTTCAGTATCGACTTTTCGTCATCTACAATCAGAATAGGATTAGCAGGGAATAAATTTTTCATTCACATCTTGTATTACAGGTAATTTAATAGTCACAGTAGTACCCTGGCCTTCGACAGAATCGAACACGATGGAACCGCCATGTTCTTTAATTATTTTCAACGAAACGGACAAGCCTAATCCGGTCCCTCCTTTTTCGCGTTTGGTAGTAAAGAAAGGGTCAAATATCTGTTTAAGATTTTCTTTGGATATTCCGGTTCCCTGATCGGAAATTCCAATAATTACCGATTGATCGCACCTGGAGAAGGCTGTTTTTATAC
The DNA here is from genome assembly GCA_009930445.1 of Bacteroidia bacterium. Classification (GTDB taxonomy): domain Bacteria; phylum Bacteroidota; class Bacteroidia; order Bacteroidales; family BM520; genus BM520. The sequence continues at coordinate 3,496 of RZYD01000089.1, forward strand.
GGATAGAGTTATCACGCGAACGTAAGGCATGACAGGCATTCTGAAGGAGATTTACCACCACCTGTTCCAGCCGGAAAAAATTCCCTTGCACGGAGGGCAGCGTGGTATCGGCATCAAACGAAAAATCAGTGGTGGCTTTTGTCAGCATACTTGAAACCATCTTAATGGCAGAACGAATCATTGCATTCACATCCACCGCATCGAAATTGGATCCTGAATCCGGACGGGCAAAGTTTTTAAGATCTTCGACAATAGTTTTTATTTTTTCAGAACTGTTCTGAATATCATCAATAATATCATCAAAGTACTCTTTAAAGAAGGAATAGGGCATTCCGGAGATTACAAAATCGCCGTTTTCCTGTTTGTAACGTTCCAAAATCGGCCGTGTACTTTTCCAGGCTTCCCGGATAATGGGACTATTAAGCATAATCGCATTGTTCGGATTATTAATTTCGTGTGCCACACCAGAGACGAGGGTTCCCAACGCAACCAGCTTATCTGTCTGTATCATCTGTTCATTATGCCGTCGCTGCTCCTCTTCATTCTTTTTCCGTAAAGTAATATCCCGAATAAAAATAAAATCCTGGTTCCCTTCCTGCGATGGGAATACTCCGGCATTAATCTCCACATCCAGTGTTTTTTCTTCGGAAGTAAGCAGTTGGGTTTCAAAAAAATTGGGAGCAAACATTCCTTTTAACCTTTTTTCATGATTTTGGATCACCCAATTCCGATCCTTTTCCGCAATTATTTCTGCAAAATATCTTCCGGTAAGTACTTCGGCAGAATAATTCAGCATGGAACAAATTTTCTGATTTACAAAAACAATTTTCCGCCTATTTATCAATACAATTCCATCGTTGGCTCGTTCAATAATGACACGATATTTCGCTTCGCTCTCAGAAAGTTCATTTGCCATTTTATCTTTCTCCCGGATGTAACCGCGGAGTTTTTCATTGGCATGAAGGATCTCACGCGTACGTTCCTGCACTTTTTCGTTCAGATAATCGCGATCTTCCTTTAGTTTGTGTTTGGCGGTAACCCGATCGGTAATGTCACGGACAAATCCCATCACGGAAGTCTCCCTTTTTGCTTCGATTAAAAACAGATTAAATTCAACATACGCCATAAAACCACCAATAACCAACTTAGTTTCAATGATTTGATGCTTTTCTTCCAATACTTGTCCAAGAATCTGATCGTAATAGGCACGGTGATTCCCAATAAAAATATCATAGGGAGTAGAAGCAATCACTTTTTCATAAGTAGTATTAAATTGGGAGAGAAAGGCCTTATTCACATTGAAAAAACACCCTGCTTTACGATCGGGGGTTATAGAATGCAAATATATTCCATCGTTTCCCCGCTCAAAGAGGAGGTTAAAATTCCGTTCACTCTCTATCAGGTTTCGTTCAGCGGCCTCCAGTTTAAACATATCAAGGTAAACAATCATAATCAAAAATACGATCAACAGGATAACACTAAAAATCAGAATCAGATTTCGGGTTCTGGCCGTGGCTTCGATCAGTTCATTTTCATTAATGGAAGACATGATAATCCAACCCGTTTCTTTGGATTCCTGGAAGGCCATCAGTTTTACTTCCTCTTTAAAACGATAGCGTTGAAATCCGTTTTTCTCCTTAACCAGTTTTTGCATCCAGGGGTACTCGCCCATCGAACGAAGCGTCAGGGATTCATCGTGGTGGCCGATATTTCTTCCCAGCGTATCGGTAATTGCCAGATAGCCAGTTTCGCCAACCTGAGCAGGGATAATAAACTTATTAATAAATTTATCCCAGTTGATTGTAAACCCTACAAATCCAAGAAGCGTTCCGGTTTCATTAAAAACACCCTTTAAAAGGATAAAAGTAAGTTTACCTGTTCGTTGCGACCGACAAATATAGGTATCAAGAAACAAGGCAAAATTAGATTTTTGAAAATCCGGCCATAAATCTAATTGGGTCAGATTTGTAAGCGCTGTATCGGAGTATAGTGCTCCGGTAGCAATATTTCCATCGGGTAACGCCAAAAAAATGTTTTCCACATTATAATAATATGTTTTGATCAGATCGAATTTTATATTCAGATACTCCTGCTGATGCGTGAAGGCTTCTTTGGTTTCCGGCAGATCTGAAATCAGCATGAGCATCTTTTTTTTCTCTTCAATCCACGAATCCACATTCTGCGTAACACCATCGGTGACCGAAATCAGATATTTGGAGGCCATCTTCCGGGAATTGGCTTTATCCAGCGCCGAGAAAATCAATACCAAAATGGTAATAATAAGAAAAAGGATAACACTAAAGCTTATAAAGCTTCGCTTTCGTTTTCCGATTTGAGCTAACCGATAAACCATTTTTTTCGAATAAGTATACAAAGTAACCATTTTTCCGAACAACTACCAATTGCAGTGCGAGTCGAAAACCCTGAGAAGCAAAAAGGGCCGGACAAGCAAATCCAACCCTGTAAAACAAACAGATAAAAAGCAATCAGAAACGATTTTAACATTTTTATTTTCCATAGGCAGAATAGGTTAACTTATACATCAGCTCAAAGCGGATCCAGTTATATCCATCGGCACCCTGAAAATAAAAATCACCCGGGGTAAAATTTTCCAGCAAAAAATGTCCTGACCACTGCGTATCTATGGAATAATTAAGTTTTAAAATCAATAAATCACCTCGAACATTGCCATTTCCCGAACAAAAGGCAGTGGTATTATCCGCAAGAGCCAGCAGATGATGGTAGGAAGTAATGAAAGACACTTTTTCGGAGAGGGATCCGGTAAAATTCACATTAAGCGAAGCAATATTCGACCAATAGGCCACTTTTCCGGTATTTTCGAGTATTTGGGTATAAATATACGATTCACTCCATTTGGGCCAGCGGCTCCAGAGTGGATCCCACCCTTCGACGGTTTCGGTCGCCGGATCATCGCCTGAAAGGTAAATTGCACCTGCATAAACCTGGTTAGCCACAGGAAGGAGTCCTTTCAAATTACACCCCAGTTTAAAATACCCGCCATAGGCATTACGGCGAAAATCGCCAGCTTTGCCGGGCTGGTAAGCGCCTTCAGCTGTAAATTGCATACGCGACAAAAAGGGAATCGCCACTCTTGCACCCAGCGCATGAATCTGCGAGGCCACGGGAAAATTCTCGTTTTCCTCTGTATTCTTTAAAAAATAATAAAGCGATAGATCCGACGCCCGGACTTTTGTTTTGTAATACAGTCCAACACCAGTATTTGTTTGCTCCTCCAGCATCTGCACCGGTTCGCTTGCATTAAGCAGGGGCAAAAATTCCTCCTGAAAGGTATTATACGAAATAAAAGAGGTTAACGTACTCTTTTCATTAATTGCCCACGTAACTTTTGCGGCATTAAAAGAGCCCGACCGGGAGCCCGTAAGTGGCTGTGCATCAATACAGATAAATCCCTCATCAAACATCAGATTTTGACGTCCGACTTTTAGCGCCACCGGGATCCCGCCAATGTGGGTCCATTTAAGGTAGAGCTGATGCACAAAAACTTCGTCCCAAACGGGTTTACGACTTGCAGGAGAGAGCCATATCCGTGCCTCATTGCCAAGTTCTGCATACCCTGTAAAGTGATCAAAAGGCCGGTATTCGAGTCCAAGATAGGTTCTGTGCCGCGTAAAAGTCCATATATCGGCATCATTATTCAGCAAAATCGCATTATCGATAGAGGTGAGACGCGTACGTTCCGAAAACGTGATCTTCAGTTTTGGATTTTGGATTTCTTCCTGGGCACAAGAAAAATACGAAATCCCGAAAATAATTAGAAAAAATAAAAACAGTATTCTTTTCATAGTATGATATTTACTTATAAAACTCATTATAAACCCTGTTTACTGTTGGGTGGAATTGTGTTTTTGCGCCTCTTCAATAGAGCTGTAGCCCAATCGTTTAAATAAATTACGATACCTCAATTCAGGCAGGTTTAATTCTTTCATCTCGGCACGGTGAATATCCTCCAGCAGCAGAGTAAGGGTTTCAAAAGAATAGGTTTCATATTCACAAACCAGATAGTTGGTAAATTCAGCAGTTTTCCCCTGAATCAATCCGGGGTATTTCCCCTGTACCTCCTGCATCCATTGCACTTCCTTAGCGGCGATTTCCAGAATGAGGTCTTGGCCCAGTGTTGGATGAGGAATTAAATTATCCATAAGGGCATACTTCTCCGTCATCAGGTTACGGTTGTGTGCTGCAGCGCTTTTCAGGTCGGAGAGGTACGATTCCAGGGTTTTCAACGAAAGTACGCTGTGCGACATCCAGCGCATGGCCTTAAACATATTGGGTTCCTGTTGGCAGGCCTTTCCAGACCCGTCGTCGGTGGCCCGAACCTGAAGAAACATCTCCAGCTCTTTGGCCACAATCTGATCGATTACATCCCACTTTTGATTGGATTCGGTTGGTTTTTGTTTTTCCCGCATAAGTAGTACATCAAAGGTTCAAGGTTTGTTCTTGTTTTATCAGAAGGGTGTATTGTATCCGATATAACACAATAATCCCTCCTGTTCAATCAGCGATTTGATATGCTTCATCGATTCGTTCGTTGGGCTTGCCTGGTTATCAAACAGATAGACCTGACTCAACTGCCGGTATTTTGACTCGCCAAGTTTATGGAAAGGCAAAATATTAATCACTTCCAGCCCCAAATCGGCAATATAACGAGCCGTTTTACGAATATTATCGTCATCATCGTTAAAGCCGGGAATAATGGGAATGCGGGGTACAACAATGCCCTCCCAGTTACTTTTTTCCGATAGCAATTTTAGATTTTTCAGGATCAATGCATTGTTTACACCGGTAAGGGCATGATGTTTCACCGTATCCATATGTTTCACATCCATAAAAACCCAATCCACATAATCAAGCGCTTCCAAAAAATAATCAGAATTCACACATCCGGTAGTTTCGATACAAGTATGGATATATTGTTCTTTACATGCTTTTAATAAAGGGAGAATAAAATTCTTCTGATAAAGGGGTTCGCCGCCGCTGAAAGTAACCCCTCCACCATCGCCCCAGTAGGGGCGTTCACGGGAG
>RZYD01000559.1 GCA_009930445.1 Bacteroidia bacterium
TACAGCGGTCCGGAAAGTGCGGATGATATTTTCAATATTGATGATTCTGGTTTAACCAGCTCACGCTGGCAAGGCCAGATTGGTTTACGCTACATCTTCAATTAATTTGATTGAAGTGACAACAAAAAGGCTGCTCACGCTGTGGACAGCCTTTTTTTATTATTTTTGAAAGAAAGTAACTCTTCCGTCTGAATACACGGTTTACAGCAACATAACAATGCAATCTCCGGACAGCATTCAAACACAAAATATTATGATTAAAAAAGCAGTATTTCTATTCGTCTTTACACTCATTGCCTTTTCGTTTTATTCCTGTAAAAACGACCAAACGGAAACACAATACGTCGTCATGTTATCGATGGATGGGTTTCGATGGGATTATCCGGATAAGGCCCCAACACCGAACCTCGACCGTATTGCCCGACAAGGCATAAAAGCGGAATCGCTTAAGCCCTCCTTCCCGACAAAAACATTTCCGAACCACTACTCCATGGCCACCGGACTCTACCCCGACCATCATGGCATTGTAGCCAATACATTCATCGACCGCAAATCGAACAGAACCTTCAAAATTGTTGACCCTGAAACACGGGGTGATCATTATTTTTACGGTGGCGAGCCGATCTGGATAACCGCTGAGAAGCAAGGCCTGCGCACAGCATCCTACTTTTGGGTAGGTTCTGATGTCGATGGGCTGCATCCCACGTACTGGAAACCGTATGAAAATTCAATTCCGTATGAACAGCGCATCGATAGTATTATTGCCTGGCTTCAGATGCCCCAGCCACAGCGCCCGCATCTGATCACCTGGTATTTTCCGGAACCCGATATGACCGGACATGCCTATGGCCCCGATTCACCCCAAATTGACAGCTTAATAACGGCTCTTGACCGATATGTGGGGATTTTTCTGGATAAGCTGGAAAAACTACCGGTCTATCCGCACACCAATGTGATCATTACTTCCGACCACGGCATGGCATCCATAAGTTCTGAACAGGTAATACGAATCCATGAACTCCTCCCCGACTCCTTGATTGTAGCCTATAGCGGCAGCAATCCGGTGATCAATATTGATGTGGTGGACGAATATATTGATCTGGCGAAGAGCATCCTTCAGGAGCAACCCCATCTGAAGGTATGGAAATCTTCCGAGGTACCCGAACGACTTCACTACGGAAACCATGAACGTACACTCGATTTGATTGTGGCTGCCGATAATCATTGGAGTATTTTCTACAATGAGGCGGAATTAACCTCCAAAGGTACACACGGTTTTGATAACGATGAAAAAGATATGCATGCCATATTTTATGCCATGGGCCCGGCGTTCAAAACAAATACAACGGTGCCAACCTTCGAAAATGTTTCGCTGTACACGCTGATTGCCACCATCATGAACCTTAAACCAGAACCTACCGACGGATCCCCGGAACAAATTAAGCCAATGTTAAAATAAGCCCTCTGAAAACAGAATGGCAACATTTCACTTTTTTCAACGTCATTTGAATACCAAGGCACAAACTGCAGGGAAAAAATCAGTGGAAAATAAAAAAACTATTGTAAAACTTACTTTTATTCTGTATTTTTGGATGAGGAAGATAATAGTATAAACCAATACAATATTAATCTAAACGAAAAACACCATGAAAAAATTTTTTTTCGTAGCGCTAATTTCGCTAATGTCTGTTTCATTATTTGCCGGAACGCCTGATCTTTTCGATCTGGACGAAACTGCCATTGAACAACAGTTTCA
>RZYD01000560.1 GCA_009930445.1 Bacteroidia bacterium
GAAGTGTGTGGGTAGTGGAGTGCGCTGAGGTGCCCCCCTAGCCCCCCGGAGGGGGGAATGAGGACACAGAGAAAAACTAATGCGTAAATAATATTAAAAACATGGATCGAAGCCAAAGTCCCCCCTTGGGGGGATTTTGGGGGGGGAGACATTGATTTATACACGGACAAATTAAATCCTGATCACAAGACAACATTCTTACAATTTTGGAATTAGATTCCATATTTGTAAATTTGCATTATGATACCACGTAAAGCAGAAAAAGAGTTAAAATCGCTGTCGAAACAGTATAAGGCAATTGCTGTAACAGGTCCAAGACAATCTGGAAAGACTACTTTGGTTAGGAAAGTATTCTCTGAAAAACAGTATGTAAATCTTGAAAATCCGGATATAAGAAGATTCGCTGTAGATGACCCAAGGGGTTTCTTGTCTACATATTCTGATGGGGCAATTCTTGATGAAGTGCAGCGAACGCCTGAGCTATTCTCCTATTTGCAACAAATTCTTGACGAAAAAGATCAAAATGGTCAATTTATCCTAACCGGATCAAATAATTTTCTGCTACAGGAGAACATATCTCAAAGTCTGGCCGGGCGTGTGGGATACTTGTTTTTACTTCCTTTAAGTATCGAAGAGATTTCCCCTGAGACCGGACAAACGAATCAGCTAATGTTAAAAGGTGGTTATCCTGAGTTATATCAAAAAGAGATAGAGATAGACAAGTACTATGCAAATTATATCAGAACCTATATTGAACGGGATGTTCGGTTATTGAAAAACATTAATGATCTATATGTATTTGAGCGCTTTCTCAGGCTTTGTGCCGGAAGAACCGGTCAACTATTAAATATGAGCAGCCTTGCAAGCGATACCGGAATTGATGTAAAAACCGTCGCATCCTGGATTGGAGTATTAGAAGCAAGCTTTATTGTTTTTCGATTGCAGCCCTATCATAAAAACTACAACAAGCGAATTGTAAAAATGCCCAAGTTATACTTTTACGATACAGGTCTTGCAGCAGCACTAATGGGTATTAATTCCGCATCGCAACTTGACATTCACCCTTTTAGAGGAAGCCTGTTTGAAAACCTTGTGATTTTGGAGTTTCTGAAAAGGATATACAATAATGGAAAGCCTAACAATCTTTTTTTCTGGCGTAATAATACAGGGAACGAAATTGATCTTTTAATTAAGAGTGGAGAAAGGAGAATCCCTGTGGAAATAAAATCGGGACAAACCATTACTGAAGACTTTTTTAAAGGAATCAAGTATTGGAATAAGCTCACACAAACAGAAGGAGGATATTTAGTGTATGGTGGAGATATGATACAAAACAGGAGTAATGGCATTCATGCCGTTCCTCTTCACCGATTACCAAATATTAACATATAATCGATTCAAACTTTGCAGTCAGCTTGTAATTTATACGGACCTGTAAGGAAATTGAGAACGGAAAGAGTTGCCCCCCCTATCAGGTCACAAAAAAAATCAAGGTCATAAAAAAGCACAGACATAAATCGAAGCCTAAGTCCCCCCTTTGGGGGATTTAGGGGGGGGAAAGACACGGAGCCCCCCAGAGGGGATACACGTCAATTTAAGTCAGGAGAAAACTTTGATAGTACTCTCCTTGGATATTAAGTGTTATTAATTGAATATTGAGTCCCCTCCGAAAAGTCAAAAGGCAGGAACGATAATTAATTCCAAAATATTTGTAGTTATAAACAAACTATCGTTAATAACTTAATTAGTT
>RZYD01000561.1 GCA_009930445.1 Bacteroidia bacterium
GGATTTATTTCGTAAACTTACCGAAACCAGCCCCATGGCTATCATGATGTATCAGGATAACATGTGGGTTTATTCGAATACCGCAGGTTGCGAAATTAGCGGATATACCGAAAAGGAACTGCTGCAGATGCATTTTTTCGATTTTGTCCATCCCGATTATCGCCCGATGATTATTGACAAGGGGAAAAAGCGTCAAAGCGGGGCAGCAAACGATCCTGATCGGTATGAATTTCCCATAATTACCAAACAGGGAGTCGTAAAATGGGTTTACCTGAGCGGTACCGTTGTCAGTTATCAAGGCCGTCCGGCCGGATTGGTTTCTGTAATCGATATCACGGAAAGAAAAGAGGCTGAATTATTACTTCAGGATAGTAATCTTGCCATAGCTCGCCAGAACGAAGAGTATATTGCCACCAATGAAGAGCTTAATCAAACCCTCGAAATATTAAAACAAACCAATCTGGAACTCGGAAAGGCAAAAATTCAGGCGGAAGAAAGTGATCGGCTTAAATCGGCTTTTCTTGCCAATATGAGCCATGAAATCCGCACTCCCATGAATGCCATTCTTGGTTTTTCCCGCTTGCTGGGAAAAGAAAACCTTACCCGGGAACAACAAAACCTCTACGTAGCCCAAATTCAAAACTCAGGCGATCAACTGCTTCGTATTATTAACGATATTATCGATATTTCAAAAATCGAGGCAAATATTCTAAAAGTTGAACTGGCACCGGTCGATATTCATGAAATATTATATGCAATAACCGATAAAGAGAATAATCCCTATGGCCATCCGTTTAAGCCGGATGTGGAGGTAAAATGCGCAATCAGCAGCCGTGAACCGGCTTATTATATCGAAACGGATAAAATCCGGCTGACGCAGATACTGAATAACCTGATGAATAATGCTGCAAAATTTACGTCGCAGGGAGTGATCGAAGCGGGGTATAAAATTGTGCACCGTAACAACAGGGAATACGTCGTTTTTTTTGTTTCGGATACAGGAACGGGGATCAGACCGGAATATCAGGATAAAATTTTTAATCGGTTTATTCAGGGGGGAATGGATAATTTTAGTGAAGGAAACGGGTTGGGATTAGCCATTGTCAAAGGATTGGTGGATCTTTTGGGTGGCTCGATTTCACTTGTGTCAGCCCCCGGGAAAGGTTCCACTTTTTCTGTCTCTGTTCCTAATACCGGAATGATCCCGGAAGGGGGAGGTCAGCCTGCAGACCCGGAGGAATACATCGGTTTTTTTGAAAATAAACGTGTGTACGTGGCCGAAGACGACTCCAATTCCGCCTGTCTGATTCATGAGATGTTGGCCGACACCGGAATTATTATCCAGCATGTAATTCATGGGAAAGAGTTGATGGAACTCCTCGAAAAAGAACTGCCGGATGCGGTAATATTGGATATTAATATGCCGGTTATGAATGGTTATGAAACGATCGCAGCTATCCGGCGTCGTTATCCCCACCTTCCGGTAATCGCTCAGACTGCTTACGCTATGCCCGATGAAAAAGCGGGAATTCTGGCCGCGGGATGTAACGAATACATCTCAAAACCACTGGATATGGAAGAGTTGCTGCGAACGATAAAAAAAGTGTTGTGTTAATTGGCACCATCAGTATGTTTGTCCGGAAGGTGATGTGATTTTCGGTTTGTAAGGTATACTCCCGTTAACACAACCGCCATCCCCAGACCATGGAGGGTCGTGATAATCTCCCCGTCGAGTATTCCCCATAAAAT
>RZYD01000562.1 GCA_009930445.1 Bacteroidia bacterium
CTACGCACACCATTTAATTAAAGCGCATTGCAACGCCGGGCCTGAGGACGTAATTATTACGCAGGGGAGCGGTATGACCCATATGGTGAACAAATTTCAGCGGATTCTGGGGTTAAAAATCTGTGCCAAGGGTGACATCAAAAAATGTTATGAGGAACAGGAACGTCCGGTAGTATTTATCACACACATGGAACACCATTCCAATCATACTTCATGGTTCGAAACCATTGCCGATGTAGTAGTTCTGAAGCCGGATGCGGAGTTGCTGGTCAATCCGGAATCACTGCGGCAGGAACTAAAAAAATACAGAAACCGGAAGTTCAAATTCGGGGCCTTTACTGCTGCATCCAATGTTACCGGAATTGAACCTCCGTATTATGAACTGGCAAAAATAATGCACGAAAACGGAGGGCTTTGTTTTGTTGATTTTGCAGCCTCGGCTCCTTATGTCGACATAAATATGCACCCTGAAGACCCGGGAAAAAAACTGGATGCCATATTTTTTTCCCCACACAAATTCCTTGGCGGGCCGGGTTCAACCGGTGTTCTGATCTTCGACCGGAACTTGTACAACCGAAAAGCACCAGACCTACCGGGTGGTGGTACCGTTGATTGGACCAATCCCTGGGGTGGCTATAAGTATATTGATGATATTGAAATCAGAGAAGATGGAGGAACACCGGCCTTTTTACAAACCATTCGCACTGCGCTATCCATCGACCTAAAAAACCAAATGAATACGCAATGGATCAGACAACGGGAGACCCAACTTGTGGAAAAAGTATTCAGCCAGATGGGAAAAAACCCGAGGATCCATATTCTGGCGGAAAAACAACAAAAACGGCTTGGAGTCCTCTCCTTTTATATCGATAACATCCACTACAATTTAGCGGTGAAGCTGTTAAATGACCTCTACGGCATACAGGTGCGGGGCGGATGCGCCTGCGCCGGAACTTATGGACATTACCTGCTGAACGTAAGCCACGACTATTCCAACGAAATTACAGCACGAATTGCCCATGGTGACCTCTCCGATAAACCCGGCTGGATCCGGTTATCGCTACATCCTACAATGACCGATCAGGAGGTGGATTACATACTCAATGCCATCGACGAAATTTCAGTTCATTACGAAAAATATGCTGGTGATTATATTTACAATAAACATAAAAATGAATTCAGGCATCATGCAGAACCAGAAGATAAAACAGACCGGATAAAAGAGTGGTTTCTTCTTAAGTAATTGCAACCCAAAAAAAACTATTGTAAAGAATCATTCCAACAAAAAAAAATAATAGAAACGGCCTTATTTCTCACCTGTAAGGCCGTTCCATGACTTACGCTAATGAACCGAATGCGGTACAAAAACCTGATCCCTTCGATCGGGATGCTATTACTTCATTTTCAAGAAATTTACCAGCCCTTTTGCGTTAAAAATTTCCATCAGTTGTTCGGGTAATGGTGAAAAACGAATCACAGTATTTCCAACTGTCAGTTCGCCTTTTTCAAAATCCAACGCCACATTATCACCGGGTCGATACGCTTCGACGGCTTGAGGAAGAATGATAATAGGCAAGCCCTGATTCACCGATGAGCGATAAAAAATCCGGTTAACCGATTTAACAATAACTGCCTTAACTCCCGCATAGGCAAGCCCTACTGCAGGATGCTCGCGTGAGCTTCCACAACCAAAATTGTCACCGGCAAAAAGAAGATCGCCTTTGGCAACCCGAAGGTGAAAAGTGG
>RZYD01000563.1 GCA_009930445.1 Bacteroidia bacterium
CCGTCATTCCGCACTAAAAAATATATTTTTACAACAGAGGTATAAGAAGTGCTTCTAGTTCCTAAAAACTGGGAAGATAGAAATGCATGGAACAGCCGTTATCAAAAACCTAGACCACCTTGGACTGGTGGCAACAATGATTGATGAATTGGATATTGAAAACAGTATCGATAGTGAAATACCCTTTGATACGAACAAGAAAGGCTTATCCTATGGGATGTTGGTGAAAGCTATGATTTTAAATGGTCTAGGGTATGTGAATAAACAACTTTATCTTACACCGCGGTTTTTTAAAGACAAGCCACTAGAAACACTCTTTGGAACACCAATAATCTGTGCCGAACAGATAAATGATGATGCGCTTGGGCGCACCCTTGATGCCATCTATGACTATGGTGTGAGTGAACTCTATGAGAAGGTATCCCATAAAGCAGTCACTCTTCTTGGCTTAACACCCTCTACGGTACATCTAGACTCCACCAGCTTCCATTTGGATGGAGCCTATAGAGCGTTTCAAGTAGATAATGGATTGAATCAGCCCATAGCCAGTGAAGACGAAGATGCAAAGACTCCAACTCCCATCAAACTCATCAAAGGTTATAGCCGTGATCATCACCCCAATCTCAATCAAGTCGTGCTGAACCTCATGGTAGAACACCAAGCAGGCATTCCTTTAATGATGAGAGCCGCTGATGGGAACCAAATTGATGCCAAAGCCTTTGCAACTTTAGTAGATGAGCATATCGATTCACTCAAAGCCATGAGCAACACCTCTTTAACACTCATAGCCGACGCGGCACTCTTTACGCAAAAAGGACTCGAAGCCATCAAAGAAAAACAGATCCATTTCATCTCTAGAGTCCCACATAAACTCAAAGAGGCAAAAGCACTGATGCACGATGAATGCTCCAACACTCTCACCCTCTTAGATGAAAACTATAGCTTCACTGAACACGCCATCACGTATGGTGAGATGGAACAAAAATGGATTCTCTATAAAAGTGCCTTGAGCGCACAGAAGGAAGAGAAAACACTCTCAAAGAACCTGCTTCACAAGAGCACTGACATCACAAAAAAAGCTAAAAAACTGATGATTCAACCCTTCTTCTGCGAAGCCGATGCATTGGCGACACTGGGAGTGTTTGAATCCAAAAACCCTCTGGTATCACTCAAGAATGCCACACTCATCTCCAAGCCTAAATTTACCACCAAGGGCAGGCCAAAACCAAATCAAGAACCCGCTCATTATGAATACTACTGGCAGTTTGATATCACCATGCAAAGAGATACCTTTAAAAGCCAAAGTGAAGAAGAGAGTGGGTATTTTATTCTTGCCACCAATAATCTCACGCTTACCCCAAGTGAGCTCCTTCATGAATACAAATCCCAACAAAGAGTGGAAAGGGGATTTAGATTTCTTAAAAGTCCAGAGTTTTTATCAGATGCGCTGTTTCTTAAAAAGCCACAACGCATTGAAGCGATGCTAATGATCATGACTTTGTGCCTTATGGTCTATGCGGCTTTGGAATACAAAATCAGAAAAGAGTTAAAAGAGCAGAACAAAACCTTTCCCAATCAATTAGGCAAACCCATTCAAAATCCAACGGCTAGGTGGGTGTTTGAATGCTTTTTTGCTATACATGAGTTACATATGGCTAAAGCCCAAAAAATGGTAGTGGGGCTAGAGAATAATCACCGTGTTATTCTAGAAGTTCTAGGGGTAAATTATCTCAGGCGTTATGGGG
>RZYD01000564.1 GCA_009930445.1 Bacteroidia bacterium
CCAAAGGGTGAACAGTCCGTTTCCAAAAGCAGCCAGATCCATAAAGCCATCGCCATTCATATCGCAGAGTTGTGTTGCTTCGTAATCACCACCTTCAGGTAGATTACCGGAATAATCCGTCCATATTTCCTGATCCTGATCCCATCCCCAAACTTCAAGATTTGTTTTTACAAACGCCAGATCCTGGTCGCCGTCGTTGTCAATGTCACCCAGCGAGGGTCCATTAAAGGGCGATGCAGGGAGCCCGGCGTCGAAACAGGTAAAATCTCCATTTCCGTCACCCAGCCAAACGCTTCCTGCTTCGTGGGTGGTGACGAAATCTTTACAGCCATCGTTATTCACGTCACCGAAGATAAAATGTCCATTCGAGTTTCCGCCCAGGAAGCCAAACGATTGCTCCCAGGTGCCATCGTTGTTGTTGAGGTAAACATGTACGCCGGCACAGCATCCGAAGGAGATGCTTCCCAGATCCAGATCTCCGTCATTATCCACATCAGCGAAATCAGTTCCGAACATTCCCCAATCTTCGCCGTTTTCTGCCAATCCATTATCCCAGGGTATCCAGCCAGTTCCTGTTCCGTTGCCCAGTGCCACTTCAATTAACTGGTCTCCCAGATCGTTGGAGGAATAGTTATGGTGCATACCATACCCCACGTCCCAGAGTCCGTCGTTATTTACATCACCCACTGCAATACCCCCGTACCCAAAATAGCCCTCCATGTGCAGTGACCACAGGCCGTTTCCATCTCCAAAATAAACCATGATACCCTGTTCACCCGAAGGGGGAAAGGGGGAACCATGGTCGCCCAGGGTAATGAAATCAGGAAAACCATCCTGATTGATATCCGCAAATTCGAGCTCAGCCCGGCCGTTTTCCCATTCCGGGGTTCCCAATCCCGCAGAACATTCGGAATAGAGGAGCGATTGGGCAATAAGTGGGTGGGTGGACAGGATCAGCAACAGAAAATAAAAAATCCGTTTCATAGTACACTGTTTTTTCGTTGGATAAAGTATTGCATTCAGTTATACGCTGGCTTGTAAAAATTACACCCCGTATTTCAGCGGCGAAAACTCAAAGATACCGAATTTTTTATTTTTTAAACTGGCTGGTGGATTATTTGTTTCCCTACCTCAGAAATATTTGTACCATAGGGGATACTATAGATTGGGTTTCAACCCCGCGAACCCAACCGACGAATAATTAGAAAATATTACCTGACCCGAATTAGGAGAGTAAACGATATGGCATTATTTTACAGGTAAGTCTCTCATTGTGTGATTCGTTCAGCCTCCCATTCTTTTTTTATACGACTGTCAGTAATAAGTGAAATATCAATGAAAAATTTTAAAAAATTTTGAAATTTAAATATTTAGGTAGAATTTTGAAATAGTTATTTAATAATCAACTATACCTTTCTCTATTTTACCCATTAAAAAATTTCTTAGCTGGGCCCGTAAACCAGCACAATATATGGATTTGGAGATAAAAAATAAATAATCCGCCTGTTTTTATTAATAAGCAGCATGGCCGACAGCATCCACCGAGGAGCTTGCCCCCGGTGGAATTTCTGTGCGCTTTTATAACCGATAGATACAACAGGATAGCGGGTATTTATCGTCTTAATCGTGTGGGTTATGTATCTTTCGGTATAGTTGGGAAGATCCGGGCACCTGTTCCTTAGAAATTCGGTGGTACTTCGATCAATGCCACCGATCGGTGCGAGGCGCACTGGCGGTTTAAAT
>RZYD01000090.1 GCA_009930445.1 Bacteroidia bacterium
ATTGTTCTCATATTGTGGAATTTTGTCCAAATATATAAAAAAAAGATTGTGATAAAACAAAACAAAAGGGAAGCCTCAGGTATTTCACCCTCCCTCCCCGGGAGGCATGATGATATGAAGATATTTTTTGACCCCCTTGATTATCCCGGATTTTTTAATCCGTAGCTATCAATCATTTATTTCATTGCCCTGCCCTTTTATTCAATCAGTTGGTCGCTTTGACCTCGTCGGGTATTTTTCCCGACGTCATTCGTTTTTTGCCCTTTCAGGTATTTCTTTCGACAGGTTTCAGGTTTTTGCGCCCTGTCGGGTCGTTCGGGCTAATAGCACATGGCTTTATTATTTCATTATTTTTGCATTTTACCAGAAAACGATCCTATGATAAAACCAGTTGCACTCCTTAGCCTTATAATTTGTACTTTTTCTTTGAATCTTCAGGCACAAAATGAAGAAGGAAATTTCTCTGAGTATGTCAATCCCTTTATTGGCACCGAACGCATGGGGCACACTTTTCCCGGAGCGGCAGTGCCATTCGGTATGGTACAGCTCTCCCCGGATACAGATACCCTTAGTTATTGGGAAAATGGAAAATATAACGGGAAGGTTTATGAATATTGTGCCGGATATCAGTATGACGACCCCACTATTGTGGGCTTCAGCCACACCCATTTCAGTGGTACGGGGCATGCTGATCTGGGTGATTTTCTGATTATGCCAACCACCGGAGAATTGAAACTCACTCCCGGCACTGAAGAAAATCCCGACTCCGGATTCCGTTCACGATTTTCCCATGCTGAGGAGGAGGCTTCACCGGCCTATTATTCAGTGAAGCTTCAGGATTATGCTATTCATGCTGAGCTTACCGCCACTGAGCGGGTGGGGTTCCATAAATATACGTTCCCGAACGACACGAATCAATGTATCATCCTCGACCTGATGCATGGAATTTATTCCTATGAAGGTAAAAATGTATGGACTTTTGTACGCGTGGAGAATGACACTTTGGTTACTGGTTACCGCCAAACGCACGGCTGGGCCCGCACACGAACGCTCTATTTCGCCATGACTTTCGATAAGCCCATTCAAAATTTTGGGCATAAGAAGTTTTCTGAAGCGATTTATAACGGTTTTTACCGGAAATTTGAGGAAGAAGAGAATTTTCCGGAAATGGCCGGCCATGACCTCAGCGCCTGGTTTGCGTTTGACCCTGCAAAAGGAGAGGTGCTTCAGGTGAAGTTCGCACTCAGTGCGGTGAGTACCGATGGCGCTATCTTAAACTTGCGCACTGAACTTCCACATTGGAACTTCGCGGAAGTGGTGCATTCCGGAAAGTCAAAATGGAATCGTGAATTGTCCAGAATACAAGTTGAGACCCTTACGCCAGATCAGAAAATCATTTTTTACACTGCGATGTATCACAGCTTCCTGGCACCTGTTGTTTATATGGATGTGGATGGTCGATACCGTGGCCTGGATCAGAATATTCATTTCGCTGACGGATTTATCAATTATACAATATTTTCACTCTGGGATACCTACCGGGCATTGCACCCCCTTTTCAATCTGGTGCAGGCAGCGCGTAATAGTGACATGGCGCAATCCATGGTCGCTCATTTTAACCAGAGTGTACATCCCATGCTACCCGTTTGGTCACACTACGCTAACGAAAACTGGTGCATGATTGGTTATCACAGTGTACCGGTAATTGCCGACCTCATTATGAAAGATTTATACAACGGTGATATTCACAAAGCATTGCATGCCTGTGCCACAACTGCACATTATGGACAATACGATGGCTTGGAGGATTACATGAAACTGGGCTTTGTCCCAGCCGACCGGCAGGGAGCAGCAGTTAGCAAAACTCTGGAATATGCATACGATGACTGGACGATCGCGCAAATCGCGAAAAAAACCGGGAAGTATAACCTGTATGACGAATTTTCCCGGCGCGCTGGTTACTATAAAAACACCTTTAATCCTGTTTCCGGATATATGCATCCACGAAATGCAGATGGCAGTTTTCGGACGCAATTTGATGCACTCGATACCCATGGTCAAGGATTTATCGAAGGCAATGCATGGAATTATGGGCTGTATGTTCCGCACAATATTCACGAACTGATAAGCATGAAAGGTGGATCCAAAGCCTTTGAGTACCTACTCGACTCCCTTTTTACTATGCCGCTTGATGATGCGTATATTGTTAAAAATGAAGATATTACACGTGATGGGATTATTGGCATTTATGTTCATGGCAATGAACCCGGGCATCATATCCCTTACCTGTACAATGCTGCCGGCAAGCCGGAAAAAACGCAGGAGAGAGTCCGTATGATCCTCGACAGCATGTATGCTAATGAAACCGATGGCCTATGTGGGAACGACGACTGCGGGCAGATGTCGGCATGGTATATTTTTTCGGCGCTGGGATTTTATCCCGTTTGTCCGGCAAGCAATGTTTATGCGCTGGGAAGCCCGCTGGTGAAGTCTGCTAAAGTTGAATTATCCGGTGAGAAATTTCTGGTTATCAAATCTGTAGCCCAGGCCTTTGATAATGTACATGTTCGTATGGTTACGTTTAATGGCGAAAAGCTGGAGAAACCAGAAATTTCCTGGGAGATGATCAAAAATGGGGGAGAGTTGATTTTTTACATGAAAAAGTAAGAGTGATCTGCTCTTATTCAGTGAGCCGTGTATTTAAGTTCCACTGTGGGCATTGGCGTAATTTTGTCAGGCTTTTTTTACTCCCCGGTTTTATTGGAATGCAGATATACAATGCTTTGCATTATTTTATCGGATGCTGCGAAGAGAATCGTTTCAATTCTATTATCTTTGTACTTATGGATGACCTCATAAAAATCGTTAACAGTCTGGCCTCTGATATGATGGATGAGGTTATTGCCATTAGACGAGCGATACATGCTTATCCGGAGATTGCTTTTGATGAGTTTAAAACCTCGGCGCTTATCCGGCAGAAGCTAACCGCCTGGGGAATACACTTCCAGGCCGGTATTGCGACCACGGGCGTGGTTGCTCTCATCGAAGGTTATAACCCTGAGGGCCCTGTAATTGCATTGCGCGCCGACATGGATGCATTGCCCATAGAAGAGAAAAATGATGCCGAATATGCTTCTACCCGTCCGGGCTATATGCATGCATGCGGCCATGACGCTCACACTGCCATGGTGCTGGGAGCCGGAAAAATTATCCATTCACTGCGCGAATACTTCTCCGGGAAGGTGATGCTTATTTTTCAACCTTCGGAGGAAATGTACCCGGGGGGGGCAAAGGTGATGCTCGAAGAAGGTCTCTTTGGCCGGATAAAACCGGATATTCTCTTCGCCCAGCACGTTCTTCCTGAGCTTAACGCCGGAACCATGGGCCTCCGCGCCGGGCAATATATGGCTTCCACCGATGAGTTTTATATCCGGGTTAAAGGGAAAGGCGGCCATGGCGCTACACCACACCTCAATATTGACCCCATTGTCATCGCAGCAGAAATTATTATGGCATTACAAACGCTGGTTAGCCGTAATGCAAACCCTGCTATGCCTACTGTAATTTCTGTTGGAAAAATGATCGCCGACGGGATGCCCAATGTTATCCCGGATACCGTGGATATGGAGGGCATCATCAGAACCTTCGATGAGATCTGGCGCAAAGAATTACACCAACTGGTAAAAGAAACGGCAAAAGGAATCGCAAAAACCTCTGGGGGTACATCAGAAGTTAACATCGCCCACGGGTATCCCGCCCTCTATAATAATCCTGAAATTACAGAAAGAGTGAAGAACTATGCGTATACCTTTTGGGGAAAACCAAATGTCGCAGAGCTGCCTCAGCGCATGACCGCCGACGATATGGCCTATTTCCTGAAAGAGGTGCCGGGCACTTATTATCGTCTTGGTACCGGAAATCCTGAAAAAGGAATTATTTCAAACTTACACTCCTCTACTTTCGACATTGATGAGGATACCCTGTTACCCGGAATGGCTTTCTTGGCCTATATTACCCTCTCGGAGCTGGAACGTGAAAAAAAATAAGTTCCTGCTTTATCCTGCAACGTTATCCTTGTTTTTACGTCTTTTGGGGTGTTATTTTATTTCGGACCATGAAATGCGCTTGTTGTTTTGAAATCCTGGAAACATAAGGCTATTTACGGCAATATGAAACCATTGAAATCTAAATCATTACACAATGAAAAAATTTTTACCTGCTTTTTTAATTTTTTTATTTTCAGCTGTATATACAAACGCTCAGGATTATTTAACCGCGGTCGGGTTACGGGGTGGTCTTTTTAGCGGGATTAGTGTTAAGCAAAATCTTTACGAAGACCATTCGCTTGAAATTATTCTCAGTGCTCGCGAGGGAGGTTTCAATATCACGTTGTTGGCTGAAAAACAACAGATGGCTTTTAACAACATACATTGGTTCTGGTATTACGGTGCCGGTGCACATACCGGATTCTGGCCGGAAGTGATATTTCAGTATCCCTGGAATAACCGGCTACCCCCCAGTGGGTCGCGTTTTGTTGTAGGGGTGGATGCCATCGGTGGATTAGAATACACTTTTGATCAGATTCCTTTAAATTTCTCTCTGGATTTTAAACCCAGCCTGAATTTCATACCTTTGGGGTTCTTTTGTGAAGGATTAGCCTTATCTGTAAGGTACACCTTCCGATAACTACAGGTACATGAAAGTAAACAATATTCCCTATTTGACGATTCGCATGGAAGGCGCTTCTGTCTTTATGGTCGAACAGAATAAACTACCCTTTGAATTTTCAATTTTTGAAGCTAAAAATTACCGGGAAACGTGTAGAGCCATAAAAACCATGATTACCCGTGGTGCCGGTGCCATTGGTGCTGCAGGCGGTTTTGCCATGGCACAGGCATTCCTTGAAGCGGAGCACCATGCGGAGAAAACAAGCCTCCCTGAAAAAGCAAAAGAAGAAATCCGTCAAACACGGCCCACTGCACAGAATCTTTTTTATGCCATCCAGCGCGTCTATGATGCAGGAAAAAATAGGGGCGTGGAGGCCGCCCTTCAGGAAGCACAAAAAATCGCGGAAGAAAATATTGAAGAGGGAAGGACCATCGGAATATATGGACGCAAATTGATAAAAAATGGGATGAAGGTGATGACCCACTGCAATGCCGGATGGCTGGGCTTTGTCGATTATGGCACTGCTGTAGCTGTGATCCATCTTGCCAAAGCCGAGGGAAAGGAGTTTTTTGTCTGGGCCGACGAAACCCGTCCGAGAAGCCAGGGCGCACGTCTTACCGCCTGGGAACTGGTGAATGCCGGGATCGCTCACGCCATCGTTCCTGACAACGCCGGAGCATGGCTTATGGAAAAAGGCGAAGTAGATCTGATCATTGTGGGTGCCGATCGCATTGCAGCCAATGGTGACACTGCCAATAAAATAGGAACCTATGAAAAAGCGATCGTGGCAAAACATTTCAATATCCCTTTCTATGTTGCCGCACCGCGCTCCACCTTCGATATGACGTGCCCCAATGGTTCATTTATCCCTATTGAGCAACGCAGTGAAGACGAGGTACACTATCAGACGGGTCCTGACGCTGTGGGTAC
Source organism: Bacteroidia bacterium (assembly GCA_009930445.1). GTDB lineage: Bacteria > Bacteroidota > Bacteroidia > Bacteroidales > BM520 > BM520. The sequence goes on from RZYD01000090.1 coordinate 5,599, forward strand.
GATGCATACGATTCGGGTTACGGCACCGGGTTCGAAAGCGATTAACCCCGCCTTTGACGTTACTCCGGCAGCGTTGATCACCGGTATTATTACCGAAAAAGGAATCGTAAAACCGGAAACCAAAGCCATCGAAGCTTTGTTTCACAGGAAGTAACTATCTTTGCTTCCGTATGAACGAAAAAGTACTACGGCCTGTCACCGACTGGCTGCCCATCACGAAACAGGAAATGGAGAAAAGAGGCTGGTCACAACCTGATGTTATTCTTATCAGTGGTGATGCCTATGTCGACCATCCTGCATTTGGTACTGCGGTTATCGGCCGTGTGCTGGAGCACCTTGGGTTGAGCGTGGTTATCCTCCCTCAGCCTAACTGGCAGGATGACCTTCGCGATTTTAAAAAATTCGGTGCGCCTAAGCTCTTCTTTGGCATTTCCGCCGGAAATATGGATTCAATGGTGAACCATTATACGGCCAATAAACGCCTCCGATCCGACGATGCCTATACCCCCGGTAATGTCGCCGGGTTCCGTCCTGATTATGCCCTTTCCGTTTATACCAACATTATCAAATCACTCTACCCTGAATCGCCCATTATCATTGGCGGTATTGAAGCCTCATTGCGCCGGCTTACCCATTACGATTACTGGTCGGATGCACTGAAGCCATCGGTGTTGGCCGATACCAGGGCCGACCTGCTGGTTTATGGCATGGGAGAAAAGGCCATAATTGCCTTAGCACAACGCATGCTGAAGGGCGAAGCCATAGGCACTCTGACCAATATTCCTCAAACGGCAATTCTTACGCGTAATCCGGCTAATGAGGCAACGCTACTCCCTAGCTATATGGCGTGTAAAAACGATAAACGCGCTTTTGCAGGTGCCTTCAAAATTATTGAAACCGAGTCGAACCGAATGGAACCGGCGATATTGGCACAAGAACAGGAAAATGGAGTTTTTGTGCAGGTTAACCCTCCCTTTCCACCATTGGATAGCGAAAGTCTGGACGGTTTTTATGACTTACCCTATACACGGATGCCACATCCCAAATACAAAAAACGCGGTGTGATCCCGGCTTACGAAATGATTCGCCATTCAGTAACCATTCATCGTGGTTGTTTCGGAGGATGCGCCTTCTGTACAATATCGGCACATCAGGGAAAATTTATTGCTTCAAGAAGCGAAAAATCTATCCTCAACGAAGTTAAAACCATCACATCGATGGATGACTTCTACGGTACGATTACTGATTTGGGTGGACCCTCTGCCAACATGTACCGGATGAAAGGTATAGATATGGAGCTTTGCCGGCAATGTAAGCGGCCGTCTTGTATCTTCCCTTCCCTTTGCAAAAACCTGAATGCCGATCACCAACCCCTTACTAATCTGTATAAAAAGGCCCGGCAGATTACCGGAGTGAAGCATCTCTTTATTGGTAGCGGCCTGAGGTACGATTTATTGATCCCCGGGAACCATTACCGTAATGCTCATCTACGGGAATATATGCAAAATTTGATTCGTTACCATGTAAGTGGGAGGCTGAAAGTGGCACCGGAGCATACCTCCGGCGAAGTTCTCAGGATTATGCGTAAGCCACCATTTTCGCAGTTTCATGTTTTTAAAAAGTGTTTTGATCAGGAAAACCAGGATGCCGGATTAAAACAGCAGCTTATTCCTTATTTTATTTCCAGTCATCCCGGAAGTACGCTGCCGGATATGGCACATCTGGCTGTCGAAACCCGGGCAATGGGCTTTCGTCTGGAACAGATACAGGATTTCACTCCCACGCCCATGACCCTCGCCACCGTGATGTATTATACCGGACTCGATCCCTATACCCTGAAGCCTGTTTACAGCGCCAGAACACAGAACGAGAAAAAAGAGCAGCGAATGTTTTTCTTTTGGTATAAACCGGAAAACCATGCACAAATCAGGCAGGTTTTGATGAAGTATGGCAAAAAGGACTTGTTGGGCGCTTTGTTAAAAGGAACCAAGAAGTAAAAAATGCATAGTAGCTTTTTCGGGGCATGAATAATTATCGTTTAGCGCTATGGCGTTGTGATGGAGGTGCCGCTGAAAAAACTTACGATCCTTTCCGGTGATTCGTTGGAAGTGATTCGGAAAAGCTGCCTGACAAACCTGTTAATTTGAATTCCTGATACAACGAACCGAAAACCCACTCGATTTTTCGAACGGATCTTTAAACGTCTCTCCTGAATTATATAATAAGTATCGAGCCCATACATAAGAATCTGTTGGAGTGGCCGTCCACCAGTAACCCGTTTCGTTTATAAAATAGAAGTTAGCATTGCCATGAGATCCCCCCGGAAGGGCAGTAAATCCGCTTTCATTGGTAGCACCTGTATTTGGAGTCTTCCAATGCTCAGTTCCTTCTTCTTTAAGTTTCTTTCCTGCTTCAGCTGGTCCACCCAGGTATTCCGTTAAGGTAGTCCATTCCGCATCTGTGGGCAGATGCCAACCGTCCGGGCAAATGCCCTGCCCTTCATTTTTGTCGTTTGCCCAATTTTTGGCAATGGCTGCAGCGTAGGTGTATAATGCCCCATATTCAAGGTTGACAGTATTTTCATAATAACAATAGGCATCGTCGGTATCGTTATTGCCCAAAGCACTCCATTCCGTATTGTCAGTAACATGGGGTATTGAAACGCCATTGGGATATTTTGTTACCGCAAGATTGCGATCCATCCAGCACTGGTTCCCGATTTCTACCCCCAAAAACGTATTCCCATCCTGATCCTGATAGGATCGTTCGCAAGTTTTATTAAAAATCACTGTTGTCCGGTAAAAAAATTTAACCGGGTCAATCTTTTTGCAGACTAACCCGGTTGGTTACCTTTGAAGTTACGAAGCAACAATTGTAACCA
>RZYD01000091.1 GCA_009930445.1 Bacteroidia bacterium
TCGTTCTATGTATTAAGTCTATTTCTAAAATGGAGTGCAAAATACGGTATAATTATTCAAAAAAGCAAAAGAGCCTTCATTTTTTTTGAAAAACTTAATTGTGTTAAACAAAATCGGCAATGAGCTTAATTCTCAGATAATTCAAAGCCGCGGCGGCCGATTGAATGATAATTCTTTCGCGGTTTCCGCCAAAGAAAAATGATTTTGCGGTTCCCCCGTTTTTATCGGCGACAGCAATCCACACGGTACCCACAGGTTTAGCGTCAGTTCCACCGCCAGGCCCGGCAATACCAGAGGTTGCGATGGCGAAGTCGCTTCCTGTTCTGTTTCGTACACCTTCAGCCATCTGAATCACAACAGCCTCACTTACTGCCCCCTGCATGTCAATCGTGTCGGGATTCACGTTCAGTAATGCACATTTTACTTCATTTTTATACGCCACCACTCCTCCCAGGAAGCATTCGGAAACGCCGGGAAGTGCTGTCAGTAGTGCTGCGATATACCCACCGGTGCAACTTTCAGCCACGGAAACAGTCAGATGATGCTGTATTAAAAGGTCTGTAACTACCGATTCCATTGTATCATTATCAGAGCCAATAATGCAGTCAGGTATGATGGTATACAGGGTTTTCGTGTAATCAGAAACTTCTTCCTGAAGGCGACAGGAATCCTTTCCAAAAGCGGAGAGGCGCAGACGCACCATACCGGGACGCGGCAGATAGGCCAATTTAATATGAGGTGGAAGGGCGGATTCCCAGTGAGAAATTTTGTCTGCCAGCCATGATTCGCCTACACCATGTGTAACAATTGTTTTATGGACAATAGCTGCTCCGGCATTTTTTGGTTTAAGAGCGGGAAGGATAAAATCCGTCATGAGGCCTTTCATTTCATACGGCACCCCGGGCATGGAAACCACAATCACCCCATGGTGTTCAAACCACATGGCCGGGGCGGTTCCATGCATGTTGGGGATGACAGTACAGCTGGCAGGCACCATAGCCTGTTGAAGATTAGACTCAGTAAGCACATATTTTCTTCGGGAGAACAACTCCCGGATGTGGTTCAGTGTTTCCTGATGAAGGACAAGCTTTGTGTTAAAGAAACGACAAAGTACATCCTTGGTTATATCGTCGTTTGTCGGGCCCAGACCCCCGGTAAGCAGCACGACATCCGCATGCTGCAGCGCAATTCCCAATGCAGAAAAAATGGCCTCACTGGAATCAGAAACCGTTGTAACGCGTGAAACGGTCATTCCCGCCGCCGATAACTCTGCACCCATCCAGGCGGCATTGGTATTCACCACCTGTCCGATCAGAAGCTCATCTCCAATAGAAATAATCTCAACATTCATATCCAAAATTCAGTAAGAAAAAACAAAAATACACTTATGTTTCAGTACATTTGTTCCTATCAATAAAAAAATAATACCTTATGAACCCTTATAGCAGGCCAACAGAATTGGTAATCAACAGCGACGGAAGCGTTTATCATTTAAAATTACACCCTGAAGAGCTCGCCGACACCGTAATTGTCGTTGGAGATCCAGAGCGGGTTGCGCAGATCAGCGGATACTTTGACCGGATTGAAATCACCAGAATGAACCGTGAAATTGTAACCCATACGGGATTTCTTTCCGGAAAACGCATCACAGTGATGAGTACAGGAATGGGAACAGACAACATCGATATTGTGATAAACGAACTGGATGCCCTGGTAAACATCGATTTGAAGAACAGACAAATTAAAGAGCATCCCCGAAAACTCACCATCGTGAGGCTGGGAACTTCAGGAGCGATGCAGCCGGAAATACCGGTAAATTCGTTTGTTTTATCCAACTACGCCCTCGGGCTCGACGGGCTGCTTAATTTTTATGCCATTCAGGAAGGAATACTGGATAGTGTGCTTGGGGATTCATTCAGAAAGTTTGTTGACTGGGATGCGCATTTACCTTATGTTTATGGAGTAAAATGCGCAGAAAATCTGTTGGAGAGATTCAATGGGGAAGATTTTTACCGGGGAATAACAGCTACAGCACCGGGTTTTTATGGTCCCCAGGGGCGCGTGATGCGACTTGGATTAGGTTTTCCGGAGCTTAATGCCCGAATGCAGAATTTCAGTTATGCGGGACTGAAAATCACAAATTATGAAATGGAAACTTCAGCATTATACGGCTTAGGAGGAGCACTGGGCCATGAAATGTTAACGGTTTGTGTCGCCATTGCCAATCGGGTAACTGGTGATTTTTCGCCTGATTACCATAAAGCGGTCAGAAACCTCATCGAAATCGTTTTAGAAAAACTCACCACATAACAGGAAATCCGGAAAAGGGAAGGCAGGTAGGGGCAAAAAATTTCATACCACGGGTATCCGACGTAATAAGAAATAAAAATGGAAGATATTGTACAACATGTACTGAAAGCGCTCAAGACAGAAGGGGATGAAAAAATCAGAAAGTCGAGTCAGCGATTCTTCAAAGAACCTATTCCGACTTATGGAATAAAATCAGCTTCTGTAACAAGAATCGGCAAAAGATATTTTCCCTATTCCTCAACAAAAGAAGAGATTTGGAAATTTTGTGAAGCCTTATGGCAAAGCGGATATCTTGAAGCGACTTTTATTGCCTGTAATTGGTCGTATGCCTTACGGAAACAGTATGTGGCAGAGGACTTTTCGGTATTTGAACGTTGGATAAACCAATATGTAAATAACTGGGCCTCATGTGATACTTTGTGTAATCATACGGTTGGGTCTGTGATAGAGATGTATCCTGAAAAGATATCCCGGCTCAAAATTCTGGCTACCTCCGGTAACCGATGGATGAGAAGGGCAGCGGCAGTATCGTTGATTGTTCCTGCCCGAAAGGGAAAATTTTTGAATGACATATTTGCTATTGCCGACCTGTTACTTAACGATCCCGACGATATAGTGCAGAAAGGATATGGATGGATGTTAAAAGTAGCGAGCCAGCGTCATGAATCCGAAATTTTTAGCTATGTTATGAAAAATAAAAACGCGATGCCACGCACGGCACTGCGATATGCCATAGAAAAAATGCCGGATGCATTAAAATGCGCCGCGATGGCAAAAAATCAATCAATTATTTAATATTATATTAGAATATCACAGATTACGGGCATCGTAAGCAAGTGCATGATTTATGGCATTACACTCCCCGGATTCAGAGAGGGAACACCCTCCGGAGTTCTGTTTTTTACGGAAAGAGATCCATTTTTTCTATAACTTTACACAAATAAACAAAAAGTCCGGGAGATAGTTATAGAGAAAGACAGCAGGCACTATGGAGCATCAGAATGAGAATGAGAAAGCGAAAGAGATACAGAAACTGGAAGCACTTATCAGTTTGATGGATGACCCTGATGAGGGGATAGTCCGGCAGATCACTGAACAGATTTACGTTTTCGGAATCGATGCAGTTGCTACATTAGAAAAAGCCTGGGACAACGCATTTAATCCATTGGTGCAAAGCCGGCTGGAGGATATAATTCAGCATCTGCAATACACGAGTTTATACACAGATTTGCACAACTGGTATTTACAGGGCGGTACGGACTTGCTAAAAGGCTTTATGTTGTTGTCAAAATCGCGGTATCCCGATCTCAATGAATCGGACATCATGCACCAGATAGGCCAGTTAACACAGGATGTGTGGCTGGAGCTTAACAAAGATCTCACTGCCCTGGCGAAGGTCAGGGTTATGAACCACATTTTTTATGAAGTACATGGGTTCAACGGAAATTTAACAAAAATTGGAGCTCCGGCGAATAATTACATCAACCAGTTGCTGGAAACGCGAAAAGGGAATCCCTTATCGTTAGGTATTCTGTATCTCATTATAGCACAAAGTCTTAAAATCCCGGTATTTGGCATTAATCTACCTCAGCATTTTATTATTGGCTATGCCAATGAACAGCGTGTGGGGCATGAGATAAAGGTAGATGCAACGCGTATCCGCTTTTATATCAATGCGTTCAGGCAGGGTAAAATTTTCAGCCGGAGCGATATTGAAGAATTTTTAACCCAAATGAATATAAAACACGAAGCGCGTTTTTTTCTCCCCTGCGATAATATCACCATGATCAAACGCCTGATAGCAAATTTAATTCTGGCATACGAAGCGGAAGGAGAACCAGCCCGGGTTGAGGAGTTAAAAAAATTAGCAAAAGCGCTCAACTAAACCCGGGGTAGCTTTTTATCGTTTAAAATAGATGTCAAGAAAGGTAAAAATATTGTGTTCCACTCTTTTTTCGACATCCTGACCCTCGGGTTTTTCGAATGTATCTCCGGTAATACGTTGAAAAAGTTCAATATACCGTTTTGATACATCGGATACAAATTCAGGGGGCATGATCGGCTCTATCTGACCTGGTTTTCCCTGAAAACCATTATCCATAAGCCATTGCCTGACAAATTCCTTTGAAAGCTGTCGTTGTTTTTCGCCATTTTGCTGGCGTTCATCATATCCATCGGCATAAAAGTAGCGGGAGGAATCCGGGGTATGAATTTCATCAATCAGATAAATAGTTCCGTTTGATTTTCCGAATTCATATTTTGTATCCACCAGGATAAGTCCTTTTTCAGCGGCCATTTGAGTGCCCCGGTTAAAGAGCTCACGCGTATACGCTTCAAGCCTGAGATACTCCTTTTCGTCCACAAGGCCCTCACGAATAATCTCATCTTTTGAGATATCTTCATCATGGCCTTCCATAGCTTTTGTGGTTGGGGTAATAATAGGCGCAGGAAATTTATCATTTTCCTTCATTCCCCCGGGAAGTGGCACACCGCAAAGTAACCGCTTTCCTGTCTGATATTCGCGCCATGCATGACCGGTTAGGTATCCGCGGATAACCATTTCAACCCGAAAGGGGGTGCAAAACCTTCCAAAGGTAACCATTGGGTCGGGTGTAGCAATTTTCCAGTTTGGAACGATATCCTCAGTGGCATCCAGAAACCGGGAAGCCATTTGATTAAGTACCTGCCCCTTGTAAGGAATGCCTTCACGCAAAACCCTGTCGAAGGCAGAAATCCGGTCGGTAACGACCATCATCATATAGCCTTCATCCAGATAGTATACATCCCTGACTTTTCCTTTGTAGGTACCGACCTGTCGGGGAAGATCGAAATTTGTAGCTGTTAAACCATTTTTCATTGTATATCATGTTATTGATTATTTTCATTGTCAGGATTGTTTTTTTTATTTGTAAAGTTTTCTGAAGCATACGCTTTAATGATCCGTGTAACGAGTTTATGACGAACTACGTCTTTTTCATTCAGGTATACAAAATTAATACCCTCAATATCAGAGAGTAATGTTGAAGACTGCACTAATCCGGAAGCTTGACGAGGCGGCAAATCGATCTGGGTGATATCGCCGGTAATTACAAACTTCGAGGCATTGCCCATTCGGGTAAGGAACATTTTCAATTGATTGGGGGTAGCGTTCTGAGCTTCATCAAGGATGGCAAAGACACCGCTTAATGTTCGTCCCCGCATAAAAGCGAGAGGAGCAATTTCAATGGTACCCTCTTCGAGATAAGCGGAAAGTTTTTGGGCCGGTAGCATATCCCGGAGGGCATCATAGAGGGGGCGCAGGTAGGGATCCAGTTTTTCTTTGAGGTCGCCGGGCAGGAAGCCGAGGTTTTCACCGGCTTCAACAGCTGGCCGGGTCAGGATAATTCGTTTAACCTCCCGCGCTTTCAGGGCTCTAACGGCGAGTGCTACGGCGGTATAGGTTTTCCCGGTACCGGCAGGTCCGATGGCAAAAAGCATATCGTCTTTTTCCAAAGCCTTCACCATTTTACGTTGATTTTCCGTGCGTGGTTGAATCATCAATCCATTTCTGCCATAAACCAATACATCGCCCTTCAACGGCCCTTCATTACCGGGTTTTGATTTCTCAAAACCCGGGGAAATCAAGCGGTTCAGCTCCGAAGGATGGATTACTCCATACGTATCATAGGCATGCAATAAACGGTCGAAACAACTTTCAAAATGGGCTATATCCTCTTCACTTCCAATAATTTTCATCACTTCACCCCGGGCAATAATTTTCAGTTTTGGAAATAAATCCCGCAACACATTCAGGTTAATATCATTAACACCATATATTTCGACCGGGCTATAGGAAGCAAGACTGATTATTTGTTCCGACATAAATCTGTTTTAGAATAATGCAAATTTAAGGCAATTTGCATTAAGTTTGTACATTTGTAAATAAAGCCATTTCTATGCAAATAATTACCTTACTCAGTGACTGGGGAACCAGAGACCCCTATCTTGCTTCAGTAAAGGGACAGCTAGCGTTACGACTTCCGGAGGCACAAATAATAGATATCAGTCACGACATTACACCCTTTGATATTACCCAGGCCTCGTTCGTACTCCGGCAGGCCTTTCCAAACTTTCCGGAGGGGACCATTCATCTTATTGGAATAAATACAGAAGCCTCGATAGAAACACCGCATACACTGATAAAATACTGCGGTCATTACTTCATTGGGGCCGACAACGGGATTTTCAACTTACTCATGTCGGGCGAAGAAGCGCAACAAATTATAGAACTGGACCTGATGCAGGATTCTGAATTTTTTACTTTTTCCACGAAAGATTTATTCATCAAAGCAGCGGTTTTTCTGGCCACGGGTACAGCGGCAGAAGCATTAGGCACAGTAAAAACCACCATTAATACGCGTTATTCATTTTTACCTGTCAAAGACGGAAATGTGCTTAAAGGCAAGGTTATCTATATTGATAATTACGAAAATCTCATCACAAATATCACGGCACAACAGTTTGAATCGTTTGGAAAAGGGAATCCCTTTCAAGTGCTATTCCGTTCATCACAGTACCGAATAAAACGTTTATCGACAAGTTACTCGGATGTTTCCGAAGGCGAGATGGTGGCCTTATTCGGCACCCACGGGTTTCTGGAAATTGCAATAAACAGGGGTACTGCTGCCAGTTTGCTGGGGATGTCGGTAGATGACATGATCCGCATTGAGTTTCAATTCCCACAGTAATCCACTGATTGCTATGCATTATTTTTCGCTCCGGAGAAAAGTATTACTTTTGCGGCAGTAAAAGGGTAAAGGTTTATGTACACACTTTTCAAGAAAGAGATAAACAGTTTTCTGAATTCCATCATCGGATATATTGTTTTAACAGTATTTCTGGTTATCACAGGGCTGTTTTTATGGGTCTTTCCGATAGAATTTAACATTCCTGACTATGGATATTCAAGTATTAACGGGCTTTTTGTAATTGCTCCCTGGGTATTTCTATTTTTAATTCCGGCCATCACAATGCGTTCCTTTGCCGATGAGCGAAAGTCAGGAACGCTCGAGTTGCTCTATACCAAGCCACTCACTGACTATCAACTCATAGGGGCCAAATTTTTGGCAGGGATGTTACTTGTTGTTATTGCGCTAATTCCTACGATATTCTATTATCTTACGGTGTATTTTTTAGGGCTGCCTCCGGGAAATATTGATTCAGGGGCCACCTGGGGATCCTATATTGGCTTGCTGTTTCTGGGGGGGGCGTTTGTATCCATCGGCGTTTTTGCCTCGTCACTCAGCGACAGCCAAATCATCGCCTTCATTCTGGCTGTTTTCCTTTGCGGATTTATGTATATCGGGTTTGAATTTATTTACACCCTGTCGCTCTTTGGTCCGGCGGATTTGTTCGTTAAATCATTGGGTATACAGGCACATTATGCCTCTATAAGCCGCGGAGTTATTGACACACGGGATATTCTCCATTTCCTAAGCGTTATTGGGTTTTTTCTGCTGCTGACCAAATTGTCGGTTGAACGCCGTCAGTGGTAAAAGAAAGTAAAAGAAAAATGAAGCACAAGAAAAAAAGCACAAGAAAAAAAGAGAAAAGCCTGATCAACCTTTTTGCGGGTATTCTGGTAATTTTTCTAATCAACCTGATTGGGTCACAATTTTATGAACGCATCGATTTAACGGCCGAAAAGCGGTATACACTTTCATCATCGACGCTGGAAATGTTGAAATCGCTTGACGACATTGTTTTTTTTAAAATTTATCTTGAGGGAGATTTTCCGGCGGGATTTAAACGACTTCGGAATGAAACCCGTGAGCTGCTGCGACAATTCAATGCCTACAATAAAAACATACAATTTGAATTTATTGATCCGACAACCATCGGAGCCAATGTGAATGCGGTTTACGAAGAATTAATACGTAAAGGCCTTAACCCCACTGACTTACATGTTAGAAATGAAAGTGGGAGTATGCAAAAAATAATTTTTCCCGGGGCAATCGTTACCTATCAGGGCAAAGAATTGCCACTGCATTTGCTTACTTCACAGTTGAATACAGCTCCGGAGGAGGCCTTAAATAATTCGATTCAAAGCCTGGAATACAATATTTCAAGCAGTATACGCCGGCTGGTGGCTATTGAGAAACCCTCGATTGCCTTTCTGGAGGG
>RZYD01000565.1 GCA_009930445.1 Bacteroidia bacterium
CCACAGAAGAAAAACATATTTTAATCTCCTCATTATTTTCCTTCCGAAAACGTTTGCAACATCAGTAATATTTGTAATTTTGTGCTTTGGATAATCCATAAAACCACAAAATCTTCGTTCATGAATCCTAAATCCATTTTGCATGAAGCTGTAAAGGCTCACCCCGGTGTACTTGATAACCCCGGTAGAAAAGATCTGATCAAACGCTCGGTAGATAACCGTGAAGCCATGATTAATAAAAATGGCGCACTCGCCACATGGACTCCCACAGAATCAACAGGAAGAAGCCCTAAAGATACACTGATTGTTCAACATCATGACACCCAGCATACTATTGACTGGACTTCGCCGAACAATATCCCGATCCCAGAGGAAACCTTTGATATGATCCTTCAGGATGCCATCCAATTTATGGCCGAAACAAAAGAGATTTATGTCACTGACCGTGTTATTGGAGCCGACAGTGCCTATGCGTTACCGGTAAAAACAATTACCAGCCACGCGCTACATGCGCTTTTCACCGACAACATGTTCAGGCCAGTAATGGCAGATATTCAGAATAGCTGCTTCTACGAAAACGGCTTTACCCTGCTTGCACTCCCCTATCACAAACTTGACCCTGAAAAATATCACGGAAAACTAAGAAAAATGCCCGACGGCTCCACCTCCAATATGGTGGTCGCTATGGATTTCGACCGCAGAGTTGGCATAATTGTCGGTTCAGCGTATATGGGTTCTATAAAAAAAATGCTCTTTACCGTTATGAATTATCTTTTACTTTTTGAAGATATTCTGCCATTGCACTGTAGTGCCAATGAAGGAAAAGACGGAAAATCGGCCCTTTTGCTAGGACTTTCTGGCACAGGAAAAACAACCCTTTCTGCCGACCCCGAACGCCTGCTGCTCGGCGACGACGAACACGGTTGGGGTGACTCGGGCATTGCCAACTTCGAGTACGGATGTTACGCAAAAATGATTGATATCAACCCAAAAAAAGAACCGGATATCTATGACGCAGTCATGCACCAGGATGATTACCTGAACCACGGTGCAATTATTGAAAATGCCATGATTTATCCCAATGGTGAAGTGGATTATTACGACGACCGTTTTACACAGAACAGCCGGGCCTCCTACCCGCTTTCCATGCTAAAAACCATCAAAGAATCCTCGAAAAGCGTTCATCCTTCAACCATCCTGTTCCTGACCGCCGACGCCTATGGAGTATTACCGCCGGTTTCAAAGCTAAACCCTGACCAGGCTATGCTCTGGTTCCTTATGGGCTATACCAGTAAACTTGCCGGAACAGAAACCGGGATCAAAGAACCTCAGGCCACTTTCTCAAGGTTCTTCGGAGCGCCATTTATGCCCGGACTCCCTGATATCTACGCCCGAATGCTGGGTGAAAAAATGGAAAAATACAATACGGAAGTCTATCTGATTAATACCGGTTGGACGGCAGGCCCTTACGGCAAAGGACACCGGATCGATTTAAAGTACACGCGTGCAATGGTCAATGCTGCATTCTCAGGTGCTTTGTCGAATAGCGAGTATTCCTACGATAAAATCTTCCACCTTAATATTCCGGCCACGTGTCCCGGAGTACCCCAGGACATACTCTTCCCGCAAAGCACTTGGAAAAACAAAGAAGAATACCTCGAAACAGCACAAGTACTTGCAAAACAATTCTCCGATGCCTTTGACAAGGCCTACGGCGATAAAAATATCAGCAAAAAGGT
>RZYD01000566.1 GCA_009930445.1 Bacteroidia bacterium
TGGTTCACCACAGCGACACTTTCATCCGACGAATGAAATTCGAAAAACGAAGGGGCAATTAAAAATGTTTGATCAACTCCATCCGGCATATTATAGGTAATACTAAGCTCATCGACGGTAATTCCAACCCCGACCACGGCAAATTGAGCTTCATCCCGACCTCCAAAAATTTTAGGTCTTGGATGGGCTAAGGTTCCGAGGTTTTCAAATTGCACTTCATCGATCCAAAAAGTATAGCCTGAACCATTTTCGGGTGATTCGGCATAATACAGCATACCGGGTTCAGCAGTAAGCACCGATGGATTGGCGATTGGAATAATAACCTTCTTCCAGTTGGTGTTCACGTCAATTCCATAGAAGGTGGTCAGAAACCGACTCCCTTCAGCATTGTGACCAAAACCCATTTCATCAATGCGGGCAGGCTGTGAGGCTTTTGCCCAAAAGGTTAGTGCTGTATACCCGGATAAATCACGGGGCATGGTAGTAATATACCGGCCGCCTGCATAACCGCCTGTCTGGCCCTGATCGGGGACAGCAAATTTCATGGATGCGGTTCCAAGGTATTTGGTTTCATAATCAACATCAAAAGCCGTTACATCACCCCAGGCTTCATATTGCAATCCAGCACTGAAGCCATCCAGAAAAACCTCACTGGTGGTTGGGTAGGAAGCAAGTTCCAACTCTTCCAAATCTCTTTCGCAGCGCGTAAAAAAGAATAAAGAAAACGTTGCGAGAACTACTACTATTGAATAATGTTTCATTGTTATTTTCTTTTAATTATGATTACATACCTAAACTAAAATGTAAATAGGTTCTGATTTCCCATTCGTTACCGTTTGGGTAACCAGGCATTGTGGGGTCGCAAACAAAGCTGCCGGTTGGATCAACATTAGTTGCAGGACAATACCGGGGCGAATACTGATTCAGTGAGCGCCATGTTCCGCGAATTCCAATGCGTGTTTCCGGAAGGTTAAACCAGGTAGGTTTTCCGGCTATAAAAGAAAGGTCGGCCACAAGCTGTAACGGATAGGTTAAATTATAATCACGATGATAATCATAAGGTCCCCAGTCGTTTACCTTGACCATGGAAATGAGTTTTGTTTTTTTATAAATCGCACGAATATCACCGCCATACCGGTGAATTACCCTTGCATCGCTGCCATTGGCTTCGGCCTTACCCGCGAAAAGATTGGCAATAAAACCAAACTGGGATGAGATTTTCGAAACAATACGCATGTGTGCTTCCCATAAATCGCGAGCCGGAGGAGCACCAGGGAATGCAAATGTGGTACGTCCATCCGGGAAAATACCAATTGCAGCATCCTGGGTGGTTGGATGATGTTTGTAAATAAACCCTCCACTTGCTGCAAAAGGTGCATCTTCAGCTTCGTCGTTGTTCCATTCATACATCCAGGTTCCTGGCGTGGGGTCATAAGTAAGTAAAAGCTCTCCGGCTAACGTTTCCCGGTTCTGCCTGACGGCAAAAGGATCATCAAGAATGTTTCGAGGCATTCCGGGTGCGGATACATCGCCCGGGATAGGTCCAATAAGGGGTTTTTGCCACAAAAAGTTAGGCGCAATTTGTATATCGCCAAGGCTGTAAGTAAACCCGGTGAGGAAATTATACTGGTTTCCACTGCCTGAATCCTTAAGGCGCCACCCGGTAAATGTTTTGGTGTAATCGGCACCCCCTCCGGCAACCAGCCCCATGGCAGCGCCCTGAGCATACCATTGC
>RZYD01000567.1 GCA_009930445.1 Bacteroidia bacterium
TTTACCTGATGCTTGAGAATGATGCCTTTACCTTTAAACTGAATCAGGTGAAAAGGATTATTAAAAATTACAAAGGTCGTGAGGAATCTGAATTTAAAATGTTAAAAAGCGAATTGTTACCCCATTTTAATAAATTTCAAGAATTTGATTTCCATTATATTAAGAAGGAAAACATTCTTTTCCCTTATCTTGAAGCCTGTTGGGAAAGCTATCGCCCTTTAAAGGTAATGTGGTCATTGCACGATGATATTCGAAAATCATTAAAAGAGTTGATCGAAATGCTTAAATCTGATGTTTCAGAATGGCAAAAATTCAACAAGCAGTTAGGAAAATATTTTTCTTTGGTTTTCAGAATGATCCAAAAGGAAAATAGTATCATATTTCCGGTAGCAACCGAAACGGTGAAGGCAGAAACCTGGCATCAAATGCACCTTCAAAGTTTCGGGTATCCGTTTCCCTTTATTGAAGTGCCCGAAAAACCAAAAGATGCCGTTGTCGCGAATTTGAGCGATGAAAACAGGATCAGTAAATTGGGAGAAATACTTTCATCAACAGGGAATTTAACTGCAGAACAGGTGTTGCTTGTGTTTAATCATTTGCCCGTGGATATAACCCTGGTGGATAATAACGATAAAGTCGTTTTTTTTAATAAAGCCAAAGACCGTTTTTTCCCACGTTCGCCGGCCATAGTCGGCAGGGCAGTGCAAAATTGCCATCCCCCTGAAAGCGTGCATATCGTAGAAAATATTATTGAGGCATTTCGCTCAGGTAAAAAAAATAAAGCTGATTTTTGGATTCAGATGAAAGGAAAATTTATATTAATTCAGTATTTTGCATTACACGATGAAAAGGGAAATTATAAAGGAGTTATCGAAGTCAGTCAGGATGTGTCAGCAATACGTGATCTGAAAGGGGAAAAACGGTTATTAAATTGGGAATGATATGAAGGAATGGTTAACGATTAGAAATAATTTTGAAGCGTTTGATGTAAGAACGCTGAAAGGAAATTTTTTACAAGCAATTGTTTTAAAAGCAAAACAAATACCAAGGGGCAATGGCCTGCTGATTATTCAAAATTTTGAGCCGATTCCCTTGTATACTACAATGAAAAACCTCGGTTTTGATATTTTTACCGAAAAAGATGATGAGAATAATTATTACTGCTATTTTTATCGGGAAAATGAAATTGAACGTGAAGATAAGGAATTACCCCTCAAACCTATTGTAATGCCCCGCTATGCGGATATTGATCCCCAATTAGCCGATTTAACCGTTAACTTTTGGGATCATATCTGGAATAAAGATAATCCTGCACTCGAACTCAAATATAAGCTTTTAATCTCATTGGCTAATGCGGTCGGCCTTGGTCGGATACGACAAGCAACACGCGAAATTATTAAAGCCTACTATTTAGGTATCTCTGTTGAACAAATGGAAGAATTATTTGCATTGTTTGTCTGGAATCAGGGTATTGGCCATTTTTCCTCCGAAATTGCGCAATCTTCGCTTTTTAAAGCCTTTCTCCTGATTAAAAATTTGGAACGAAAAGGTAAAAACCGTGATGAAATTATGATCGTTTTAAACGAAAAATTTGGTGAAAAAAACCCGGAAATGGGATTTAATAATTAAAATTTGAGTCCCCTCCGAAAAGCGATATTTATATTACACGAAGAAAATTGTAAAATGAGTTAAAATTCACCATGGAGAACAATTGGTAGTCACAGGAATTT
>RZYD01000092.1 GCA_009930445.1 Bacteroidia bacterium
CAACTACTTTTGATACGAGCTGTGCCGCTCGAATACCCACTGCACCGGCAATTAACTATACCGCGTGTTGGCAACTGGTGTTCATTCATATCCGTCTGTTTTTCATTTATTTAGCTTTTATTTTTTGTCATTATCAATCTACACAAACCTATCCACGAAGCACAAATTTATTTTGTTTTTTTGAGCGTGGGCAATCCCAAAACCGTCCTGAAAGGCGGTACTCGGGCTGGCTTTGCAAGCTCTTTGACAAAGCTTTGGACTGTGCGTTGGCTCGTGTGGCTTTGGCAATGTGCTTGCAAATAGGGTTGGCATTATTCATCGTTTAATATTTCCTGCAATGTTGGACTACCAGAATATAGGTTATCAATATAGGTTTGAGGAATAGCTCCAAATTCTACTCTTGCTTCTTGAAATTTATTCTCTAACCATTCAGCAGCTATCTCACTTAGCTGCACATCTGCTTGTTGTCGTAATGAAGCCCAAACATTAATATCTTCTTCTCTATCCAAATATTTTCTTTGTGTTTTATCAAAACTATCATATTTTAAGTTGTCAATTAATTCGCTCATTTTCGGGCAGTTTCTCATTGAACTATCGACAAATTGAGGATTTTGCACACGAATATAAATTGGCCAATCTTCCTTCCAATCAATTTCTTCAATATCTGAATCAGAAGCTACATCTCTATCATCAACATGTCTTAGGGCAATACCTTTTCCGAAAATTGCATAATCAGTCCCGTGAAGCATACGAGCCATATAAACAACATCTCCATCATTGTATTTTCTTGGACGACCTTTTTTTCCAGAGAAAGTTAAAGCCCAATGGCAATGGGAACGTTCTATCTCATCTCTTGATGTAAAATTTAAATCTACACGATGTTCAGTTTTACCAAAAAGTTTTATGAAATATCTTCTATTAGTTGAAGCTTGAATAGATGCAATTTTCCCGTAATCAGGTAATTCGTCGGTTTTAGGAACAGTTCTTGAAGTTCTTATTTCATTTTCCCATTCTTCAATTTTATTTAAAGTCAGTATTTCTTGACTTAAATTCCAAAGACTATTAAAGTAGATTGCGGTTTTTATTAAAGTATTGTTATCTGTTGTTTTAATTCCATATTCATAATTATTGAAAAAGCCCCCAGAAGTAAAATTGGCAGAACCAATAATAACGCTTTTATTATCAAATAAGTAAACCTTGCTATGCAAGTTCCTTATACCTTTAATTTCGGCTCCTTTTTGAACAAGCATTTTTAATGCAGAGAGACTGGAGACTTTTGAGCGAAAATCATTTAAATTGAAACGAGTAATCAACTTAATATTTGCAGACCCATTATTCAATAAATGGTCAACTATATTTCTTGTAACAAATGGTGAGATAAGATATGCGGAATTTGCTTCTCGTAATTCTGCAAGAAAATAATCTAACCAATTTTTCTGAATTACTTCAATCATTACTTATTTGTTGTCAATTCGTTAGCAATCAATTCTGCTTGTTTCAATACGGTTTCAGTTGCGAGCATTTGCATGTCGGGCGGATAACCATATTTTCTTAATAGTCTTTTTACGGCAACTTTCAGTTTAGCTTTTACGCTTTCTTTAATTGTCCAGTCAATAGATGCGTTTTGTCTGATGGTTTCTGTTAGTACAACGGCAAGTTCTCTCAACTTGTCTTGTTGCATGAGTTCTCTTGCACTGTCATTGTTCGAAACGGCTGTATAAAATGCATATTCAAAGTCTGTTAAACCCATGTGTTTAGCTTCATTGTCCATTTCAACAATGTCTTTGCTAAGGTTTATGAGTTCTTCAATTACTTCGGCTGCTGTCAGTATTTTATTATGATATTTCTTAATAGAGTTTTCCAACATTTCTAAAAATGTTCTGCTCTTTACAAGGTTCTTTTTTGCTCTCGATTTTATTTCGTCATTTAAAAGTTTTTTCAAAACTTCCAATGCAACATTTTTATGCTCCATTCCTTTCAGTTCCAATAAAAACTCTTCTGAAAGAATAGAAATATCTGGTTTCTTTATTCCTGCTGCATCAAAAACATCAATCACTTGTTCGGAAACCAATGCTTTGTCAATGACTTGGCGAATGGTTGTTTCAATTTCTTCGTCTGTTTTGCCTGAACCTGTTCCGTCAAACTTTGCCAACCTTGCTTTTACTGCTTGGAAAAACGAAACTTCGTCTTTTACATCCATTGCTTGGTCATGCGGAATTGCAATCGCAAAGGCTTTTGATAATGCTGTTACTTCGTTGATGTATCTTTTCTTTCCATCTTCCAATCCTAAAATATGTTCTTCTGCTGAAAGAATCATAGATAGTTTTTTTGAAGTATCGGCTTCAAAATAAGTTTCATATTCAAAACCATGATACATTTGAGAAACAACTTCCAATTTCTCCAACATCAGATGAACGGCTTGCTCTTGTAAAATAGTTGGGTCGCCTTTTCCACCTGCATCAGAATAAAATGCCAATGCTTTTTTCAAGTCGGCTGCAATGCCCAAATAATCGACAATCAAACCGCCTGGTTTGTCTTTGTAAACTCGGTTTACTCTTGCAATGGCTTGCATCAAATTATGACCTTTCATTGGTTTGTCAATGTAAAGGGTGTGCATACTTGGTGCGTCAAAACCTGTAAGCCACATATCCCGAACGATTACCAATTGTAATTCGTCATCAGGATTTTTCATTCTTTCTGCAAGCGTTCTCCTTTGTTCTTTAGTTGTGTGATGTTTTGAAATTTTCGGACCATCAGAAGAAGCCGAAGTCATTACAACTTTAATAACTCCTTTATTCAAGTCGTCTGAATGCCATTCAGGTTTCAGGTCAATAATTGCTTGATACAAATCAGCTGCAATTCTGCGGCTCATCGAAACTATCATTGCTTTGCCTTCAAACACTTCTTGCCTTTGGGTAAAGTGTAAAACAATGTCTTTGGCAATATTCTTTATACGATTTTCGCTACCAACTAAGGCTTCAAGCTGTGTCCATTTTGCTTTTGCCTTTTGTGTATTTGTTAAATCTTCTTGTTCCAGTTCATCGTCAAGGTCTTCAACCAATTGCTTGCCTTCTTCGCTTAGATTCACTTTCGCTAAACGACTTTCGTAATAAATACGAACGGTTGCACCATCTTCAACGGCTTGTGCTATATCGTAAATGTCCACATAATTTCCGAAAACTGCTGGTGTATTTACGTCTGTATTTTCAATGGGTGTTCCTGTAAATCCTAAATACGTTGCATTTGGCAAAGCATCCCGCATGTATTTTGCAAAACCGTAAACGATTTTCTTTCCTACAACATTTCCCTTTCCGTCTTTTGCATCAATAGTTTTTGCTTTAAAACCGTATTGTGTTCTGTGTGCTTCGTCAGCAATAACAACAATGTTTTTTCTGTCTGAAAGTAATTCATAAACATTGCCTTCTTCTGGTTGAAATTTTTGCACGGTTGCAAATACTACACCGCCTGAAGCAACTTTTAATAATTCTTTTAATTGATTTCTATCTTCTGCCTGAACTGGCTCTTGTCTTAGCAATTGTTTGGATGCTGCAAACGTGTCAAAAAGTTGGTCGTCCAAATCATTTCGGTCTGTAATGACAAGTATGGTTGGATTGTCTAAAGCCAAAACAATTTTACCAGTATAGAAAACCATTGACAAAGATTTTCCACTTCCTTGTGTATGCCAGACTACACCACCTTTTCTGTCGCCAATGGGTTGGTTTTTTACTCCTGGCACTCCATAACTTTCAGGAGATTCCATGACCATACTCAATGGCGTTTCATTTTCTACGGTAAAGCCTGTTGCTCTCAAAGTGGATTCAACGGCTCTGTTTACTGCATAGTATTGATGATAAGCTGCTAATTTTTTAACTGTTGAAATGGTTGTGATACCTGTTTCTGAATCTTCCTTTTTCGATTTTTCAAAAACTATGAAATGTCTGATTAAGTCAATTAAGGTTTCTTTGTTCAGCATCCCTTGAATCAACGTTTCTAACTGACTTACCAAATGAGATGCTTCGGCTTTGCCATCTGCCGATTTCCAAGACATGAAGCGACTAAAGCCCGAAGAAATAGAACCTGCTTTGGCTTCTAAACCATCCGAGATAACCACTAAGCCGTTGTATGTGAAAAGACTTGGAATAATGGCTTTATAGGTTTCTACTTGTTTGAATGCTGAATTTATGGTTGTGTTTTCGTCTGCTGCATTTTTTAGTTCGATAACAACCAACGGAATTCCATTCACAAAAAGAATTACATCAGGGCGTTTGTTGTTTCCGTTTTCAATGATGGTAAATTGATTGGCTACCACAAAATCGTTGTTGTTTGGATTTTTAAAATCTATCAGCCAAACTCTGTCGCCCCTGTCATCTCCATCTACACGTTTTGAAATAGGAATACCTTCGGTAAGCAAACGATGAAAGGTTTCATTATTTGTAAGCAATTCAGGCGATGCAATACGCTGAATTTCTTTGATGGCTTCTGCCTGTGCATCGGCTGGAATACTGTGGTTAATTCTTTTAACGGCATTTTGCAACCTGTTTAATAACAAAACTTGTGCATAGCTGTCTCTTTCAGGATTTTCTCCATCGTATGCAATATCAGGAGCATAGATATACTCATAGCCGAGTTTATCGAGCAACTCAATAGCAAAGGCTTCTATTATATTTTCAGTAATTCTTGTCATTATTCGGTTGTTTCACTTGCCGAAAAGGCATTGTATTCATTGATGTATGCTTGCTTATCTACGTTGTACAAAATTTCACTTGCTGAATAAGCATAATTGCCCATTTCAAATTCGCCAAACGAATCATCCCAAAACTCGTTGAATTCTTCTGCTTCCCAATAATCCAAAGTTTCTTCTAAGGTTTCTTTGGGCTTACGTGGATTTTCGTTTTCAAAATTTCGAATTAAGAAACACGAAACAATTTCAACAGTGTCAATTAAAAATTCTCTTGTAAGAATGTCCACACGGTTATTTCTTTCTCTTATTTCTTCCAACGATTTTCCGTGTGATGAAATACCGATTTCGTTTCTCAATTCACCTACTTGCTGACCAATGGTAGCAAGGGCAGAAGCAATTTGATTAACCAAGTTGCTGTTTGTATAGCCTAAAGATGAAAAAGCATTTTTCAGAACTCCGTTTATGCTTGATGTTTCGCTTAGTTGTATTCCTTTCGATAGGCAAATTTCTTTACCAATGGTTTCTAATAATGCTTTTGCATTTTCTAATGAATGGCTAAAATCAGATTCAATATGCGTTTCTATTCTGCCAATGTATATTGCCAGTTCAGCCCAACGCCCATATTGCTCAATTGTCTTTTTTAGCTTATCCATTATATCTCAACTGTTACTTCACCACTCATCAATTTTGGCAACAATGAATAACGTAGTTTTATTAGTGTATTTATTTGAATATTGTTCTCTATAATTTTCTGAATCAATGGTTCTGCTTGTTCGGTCATAACAGCCAATTCATCTGGGCTTGGAATTAATACTTTCGCTTCGTCCAAGTCTCCACGTTTTATGTGTCCCATTGTAGTTGCATGGCTGGCAGCAATTGAAATAAATTCTGCCAAGTGGTGCTTGCACCACAAATAGTAGAACCATTTTGGATAATCTGCTGATGTTACTTTAAACAAATGCTGATTTAAAATACAATCTTGTCCTTCCCATATTTTAACCATCAACGAAGCCGACCAAGCGAAAATAACATCTCCATTTCTTACAATGTATTCAGGTTTTATATCGGTGCTTGCCCAATCTGAATTTTCAGTAATACCGCTGCTTAACTCTTTGATTTTTAAAACGGGTAATTTGTCTATTTCACTTTTGGGTGGAAATTTTTGACAAGCCAAACCATTCAAAAAAACAGCAATTTTACTCAAAGGCAATTCGTTCCATTCTTCCTTAGCTTCTTCTAAAAACCATTTTTTAAATAGAATTTCAGCTAATTTTTCTAATACGAAACTCTGACGTTTAAGAAGGTTTATTTTATCATCAATACTTCTCAAAATAGATGCAATAGTCTTTTGCACTTGAATAGAAGGTAAAAGTAATTCCAACGCTTCAATATCACTTGGTTTTAGTGAAGGATATGTAGATGTAGAAGCTTCGGCAATAGAATGTAAATATTCAGTTGTTGATTCTTGAGATAGAAAGTAATACAAAAATTGTGGTTCTAAAGCTTCTTTTTTACAAGTTATAACAACAAAGCCTGTTGACACAACTAAGTTCTCTATTGGGTTTTCAATAAATCCATAGTGCAATTGATTGGGCCGAACCGAAGAATAAATAATATCACCATTTTTAACCAAGCGTTTTGCTCTACTTGGAGCTTCATTTAATTTATATGTTTGTAAACTATCAATTCTGTTGCAAGTTATTGACCCTGTATCCAAATACTTAATCTCTGAATAGGGATATTCTCTACCAATACTTTGTGTATTAGTATCTATTACATCACCTAAAATTACTTCCTTCCACTCACTCATTAATTTTAATCTTTAAAAGGTTAGTGGATATGATTTCATTAAGTTGGGCTTCTGCTTTGAGCTGTTCTTCAAGTTCTATTTTCAAAGCTGTAAATCGTTCATTAAAATCAAAATCTTCATCATCATCAGGGAGTCCAACATAGCGCCCGGGTGTAAGCACGTAATCGAGTTCGGCTACTTTGCTAATGGATGCAGAAATACAAAAACCAGCAATATCTTCATACTTTCCATCAAGATTTCTCCAATTGTGGTAAGTGCTTGTAATTTTATCAATGTCTTCCTGTGAAAGTTCACGAGTTCTGCGGTTTATCAAATGTCCTAAGTTTCGGGCATCAATAAATAAAATCTCGTTGCTTCGGTCTCTGAACTTTCCGTTTTTACGGTTGCGGCTCATAAACCATAAGGCAGCAGGTATCTGTGTATTTAAAAACAACTTGGCTGGCAGGTTTACAATGCAATCAATCAACCCGTTTTCAACCAAAGCTTTTCTTATGTCTCCTTCGCCTGAGGTTTTAGAAGTCAAAGCACCTTTTGCCAAAACAACACCTGCTTGTCCGCTGGGTGCTAAATGATAAATAAAATGCTGCATCCAAGCAAAATTGGCATTGCCAGTTGGCGGTGTTCCGTATGTCCAACGTCCATCGGTTCGCATTAAATCACCACCCCAATCACTTACATTAAAAGGCGGATTGGCAATGATGTAATCGGCTTTCAGGTCTTTATGTGCATCGTTCAAAAAAGAACCTTCGTTGTTCCATTTCACTTGTGAGCTGTCAATGCCACGAATAGCCAAGTTCATTTTAGCAAGTCGCCAAGTAGTTTGGTTGCTCTCTTGACCGTATATGGAAATGTCGTTTACTTTTCCTTGGTGTTCAGTTACAAACTTTTCAGAGTGAACAAACATTCCGCCTGAACCACAGCACGGGTCAAATACTCGTCCTTTATATGGCTCCAACATTTCAACTAATAATTCTACAACGCTTCTTGGCGTATAGAACTGTCCGCCTTTCTTTCCTTCGGCAAGGGCAAACTCACCCAAAAAATATTCAAAAACGTGTCCAAGCACGTCGGCACTTCTTGCTTTAGCATCGCCTAAGGCAATGTTACCAACCAAGTCAATCAGTTCGCCCAAACTGGTTGGGTCAAGATTTTGTCGTGCAAAAACTTTTGGTAAAACACCTTTCAAGGAAGCGTTTTCTTTTTCAATGGCATCCATTGCATCGTCCACAAACTTTCCAATTTCAGGTTGTTTTGCTTTTGATTGCAAATAATTCCATCTTGCATCCTGTGGAACAAAGAATACATTTTCTGCTTTGTATTCGTCTTTGTCTTCGGGGTCTGCTCCGTTTGCTTCGTCTGCTTTTAGCTTTGCATATAGTTCTTCAAAAGCATCGGAAATGTATTTCAGGAAGATTAACCCCAATACAATGTGTTTGTATTCAGCCGCATCAATATTCTTGCGGAGTTTGTCCGCAGTTTTCCAGAGTTGTTTCTCTAAGGGTTCTTCTGTTCCGTTTCCGTTTTTCTTTGCCATTTAATATTTTCTTTTTTAAAATCAGTCTATAAAGCACAAATGTAACAATTTAGCAGGGGTGCGTAAGCAAAATTGCAGCTCTTTTGCAAACCTTTGGTTTGAGCGTTGGCTCATGCGGGTTTGCAAATGTGCTGCAATGTGGGTGGGGTTTCTTTCTTATTTTTTGCGGGGGGAAGAAAAAAACAAAATAAATTTCCATCAAATTTGCACTGTCCTGTCAAAAAGCTAAATCCTTTCTTATTTTAATTTTATCACTATCGTATCTGTCTGCTCGTCTGTTTTTTTACACTTGTTGCCAACGGTAAATTGTATGAGTAGTGGCAGATTGCGTGGCACTTTCCTATCAAACCACTACGGAGTTTGAGCGGGCGACAAACC